>JAPKZR010000200.1 GCA_026393695.1 Actinomycetota bacterium | reverse complement strand
GTGAGGCTCGAGAGGTCGTAGGTGCCGCGGTCGAGTTCGTCGAGCAGTGGGCGGGCGAATGCGTCGCCGACGATGAGCAGAAAGTTGAGTCGCTCGCGTTCGACAAGGCTCCAGACATCGACCGGATCGAGTCGGTCGGGGGATTCCTGCACGAACACTGTGCCGCCGGTGTGCCATGTGCGAAAGCTCATCCAGTGGCCGGCGCCGTGCATGAATGGTGGGGCGAGCAGAGCGCGTAGTTCGCCGACGGCTTGTGTGGCGAACTCGTCAAGCGTGGTGGCTGACACTGGTCCGCCAAAGCATTCGACGACTGCGTCGCCGCCGCGCCACAACACGCCCTTGGGCATGCCGGTGGTGCCGCCGGTGTACAGGATGTAGAGGTCGTCGCCGCTCAGGGTGAGCGGTGGCTTTGCGTTCGATGATTGGGCGAGGGCGTCTTCGTACCAGACGGCGCCGGGGAGCAGTTCGTTGCCTGAGTTGTCGGGAACCTGCAGGATGACGCGAACCGAGGGGACGTCGTTGAGTACCTCGGCGAGCGTTGGCGCGAATTGCGAGTGCACCACCACTGCGGTGGCACCCGAGTCGTTGAGTAGGTAGCGCAACTCTTCGGCGACGTATCGGTAGTTCACGTTGAGCGGAGCGACGCGGGCCTTGAAGGCGCCCAACATCGACTCCAGGTATTCGTTGCCGTTATGCAGGTAGATGGCGAGGTGATCCTGGCCGCTTTGCGATCCGGTCAGCTCGGCCCGCTCGGTGTGACAGCCGAGTTGTTGCGAATGCAAATAGTTCGCGAGTCGTCGTGTTCGGTCGGTGACGTCGGCCCATGTGAGGCGTCGATCACGAAAGACCAAACAGAGTTCGTTGGAGCGAGTGGCGGCGATTGCTTCGTGAACATCGCCCATGTTGAAGTCGACATGGCTGGAACTCATTGCTGGGCAAGATAGGTGGAGTTTGGGCCTCGCCACGAATTTGCCGGTGGTGTTTTTGAGAAGTTTGCGCGCCTAACGTGGGCTCATGAGTGATGTCACGTTTGGTGTGTTCATGCCGCAGGGCTGGAAGATGGAACTGTCCACGATCGATGGCGCCGAGGCGAAGTGGAATCGGGCCGTCGAGATCGCGATGCTGGCCGAGGAACTGGGCTATGACTCGATCTGGCTCTACGACCATTTTCACAACGTGCCGGTGCCGGCGCACGAAGCAGTGTTCGAGTGTTGGACCACGATGGCGGCCATTAGCCAGCGCACCAGCCGTGTGCGCCTTGGGCAGATGGTTGGATGTAACAGCTATCGATCGCCGGGCCTGCTGGCCAAGATCACGTCCACGATTGATGTCATTTCGGGTGGACGACTCGATTGGGGAATTGGTGCCGGATGGTATGAGCACGAGTACCGCGGCTACGGATACGACTTCCCATCGCCCAAAGATCGCATCGGCATGCTGCGTGAGAGCGTTGAGATTGTGAAGTCGATGTGGTCGCAGGCCGAGACCACATACGACGGCAAGTACTACAAGCTGCATCGGGCGCAGTGCGATCCCAAGCCGTTACAGAAGCCGAACCCACCGATTCTCATTGGTGGTGGTGGCGAGCAACTGACGCTGCGGGTCGTTGCTCAACATGCCGATGCGAGTAACTGGGGTGGCAAGCCCGCCGAGTGGGCGCGTAAGCGAGAGATCCTCAAGGGTCATTGCGCTGCTGTGGGGCGCGACGAAACGACGATTCGTAAGACGTGGTCGCCCGAGGTGTTTATCCGCGAGACAGAGGCCGAGATCGTGGCCGCAGGCAGTCGCAGTTTTGTCGGTGAACCGTTTGAGTCGTGGCGAGCCGGAAACCTGGTCGGTACTCCCGAGCAGGTCAGCGAGAAGGTGGCTGCCTATATCGCGCTGGGGTGCAGCGGGTTTATCCCGTGGTGCAGCGACTATCCCGAGACGACATCGATGGAGTTGTTCGCCACTCAGGTGATGCCGAACTTCCGCTGAGGCGGCGTTTTGGTCTTGGCCTTGGTCGTGGTCTTGGTCTTGGCCTAGGCCGCGGCCAGGAGCTCAAACAAGACTTGTTCAGCTGACTTGGTGCGTTGGCGCTGAGTTCGACTCGTCTCGACCGCTGCCCGATCGAGCAGGGCCCGCAATGCGGCGAGGTCTGCCGATGGTCGCACCGCTCGCGCTGATGGCCGCACGCCTTCTACCCGTTTACAGGTGAGGCATGACTCGGGTGACGTCCGATGAAAGTTTCGAGCCACTGGGCGCGCCATCAAGCCGCAGAGCGTGAGCCGACGCTCTCCAAGCTCGGCGATGCCGGATGGACGCATTGCGTGCTTTCGGCCGTACAAGGTGCGGATCTCGCCGCGTTCGTAGCCCGGGTAGCGATTGGGTAGGTGGCTCAACGGCCCGTTGTCGGACATGATCAGGCGGTCCGGCGGAGGAAGCACGGCGAGGCCGCGACGGCGCTCGTAGGCCCGCTGACGGCAGCTCGTGCGGCAATAGATCCGCGGCCGGCCAGGGCGAAACTCTGCGGGGAACTCTGTGGTGCACCAAGCGCACGATCGTGATGAGACTCGATTGCGAATTCCGACGATGTCCATCGCCACGTTGTACCGAATGCCTGTCACACAGTTCCGCTGGCGACCGGCCATGTCCCCCGTCGCTGCCTCTGCCTGATCGTTTTGCGCCCCTTCACCCAATCTCCACGTGATGAAATGGGGCGCGCGGACCCAATAGTTTCGTCACGTGGGGATTCGGTGAGTGGCTGCGAACGCGGCAGGCTGGTCGATCGGAGCACGCCGCTCTTTCGCTCTGGCGCTAGATCAGGGCTAGATCAGCGCTAGATCAGGGCTCGATCAGATGTAGCTGCGGAAGATGATCTCGGCGACGCACGCTGGCTTGGGGTTGCCTTCGACTTCGAAGGTGAACTCCATCGTGGTCTGGATGCCGCCGGCGATGTCGTCGACTGCGAGCAACTTCACGCCGAGACGCAGGTTGGCGCCAACCGGCACTGGCGACATGAAGCGGATCTTGTTGGCGCCGTAGTTGACGCCCATCGAGAATCCGCGGATCTGGACGACCTGTGGGTAGAGCACGGGGCCGAGTGAGAGCGTGAGGTAACCGTGCGCAATAGGTCCGCCGAATGGGCTTTCCTTCTTGGCGCGCTCGACATCAATATGGATCCACTGATGGTCGCCGGTTGCGTCAGCGAACAGGTTCACGCGCTCTTGCGTGACCTCAAAGTAGGGGCTGTAACCGAGGTGCTCGCCGATTACTGCCTTGATGCCATCGATGCCGTCAATCACTCGTACTGTCATGCGTCAAGTGTTGCAGGTGCCGGAGCCGGCAACGCAAACGAGCGGTCAGAGTTTGCTCGGCGGGTACCCTTCGGTCATGGTTCGATCGATGTATCGCCGAGTTCGCCGACTCCTCGATGTTCCGGGCGTGCTCGCCTCGATGGCTCGAGATGCTGGAGGCGTTGCCCTGCGTGCTAGGAACGGGCGCATGCCCGACTTCCTCACCGCGTATGCGCAGGTGCAGCCCAATAAGCCTGCCGTGATTGACGACCGGCCCAACGGCCAAGTCACCGCCGTGACCTTCGCCGAATTGAATGAACAGGCCAACCGATTGGCGAATGTTTTGATTGCAATTGGCGCCCGACCCCCGGAGACCAAGGTCGTGTGGTGCGGCCAGAACTCGATCGGTCTCGTGACCATGATCAACGCGGCGCGCAAGCTTGGAGTCACCGCAGTGCCGTTGAACTACCGCCTCAGCGACGACGAAGCGGCCTACGTCACCGATCACTGCGACGCCACCATTGTGTATGTCGACGCAGAGTTCGCCAGCACGTTCGAGCGCATTCGTGATCAGATCCCACAGGTGCAGCACGTCCTTGTGTTCGACGGCCCCGCCCCACTGGGTATGCAGAGCGCCGACGCGCTGATGGCTGCCGCCAGCACTGACGAGCCAGAGATCCCCGCCGCCACCGAAGCGGGCGCCACGATGATCTACACCAGTGGCACCACGGGCAAGCCCAAAGGTGCGCTGCGCCGCGGTGCCGGCAACGCCGAGCAATCAGCCGCTCTGGTGGCGCTGGTCGGCTACACATCCGAAGACATCTACGTACCCACAGGACCCCTGTATCACTCCGGTCCTGGCGGGTTTATGGGTATGGCCCAAGCGCTCGGGCAAACCGTGGTGCTGCAACGCAAGTTCGCACCCGAAGATTGGCTGCGCATCATCAGCAAGTACAAGGTGACCTCTACGTTCAGTGCTCCCACTCCCATCAGAATGATCTGCACGCTGCCTGCCGAGACCAAGGCAAAGTACGACACGTCGTCGCTCAAGCGCATGATCGCCAACGCCGCGCCATGGAGTTTCGCGCTCAAGCAGATGGATCTCGCCGACTTCCCCGGCGATTCGCTGTGGGAGGTCTACGGCAGCACCGAGCTCGGTGTGAACTGCGTGCTCAAGCCACACGACCAGCTCCGCAAGCCCGGCTCATGCGGGCAACCCTCGCCCATGGTTGAAGTGAAGCTGTTCGACGACGACGGCAACGAAGTGACCGGCTTTGGTCCGAGTAACACCGGCGAACTGTTCGTGAAAAGCCCCAGCGTCTTCGCCGACTACTACAAGCAGCACGACAAGTTTGAAGCTGATCAAAAGCACGGCTACCAAACCGTCGGTGACATCGCCTACCGAGAC
>JAPKZR010000338.1 GCA_026393695.1 Actinomycetota bacterium | reverse complement strand
TCAAGCGCGGCACGTTTGCTGGCCCACACCTGGTCGCGATCGATCAAGGCGTTTGCGTCGCAGACCAACTCGGGTGGCGGAGCAGCGTCGAACGAAATGAGCAATGGGTTGAGTGAGCGGCGGCTACTGGGGTAATACGGACTGTCTTGCTGGGGGAGCGATGGGGCTGGTTGATGCAACGGGCTGAGCAACATCGCCGCCCCGCCTGCATCGGCAACCGTGTGCGCAAGGGTGGCCACCTCGCCGAGGTCGCCGATGCCCCACGACCGAGCCCTCCACAGCGAGGAGATCTGAGCGGCGACACCCCATGCCAATGGAATCTCTGGGCAAGTCAGCGGGTGGACAATGAGGTGCGTTGTTGGCCCGCCGTCGACGGGATGTAACAGGTGGTAGCCAATCGCAAGGTCTGCCGGCAACGCAACGATCTCGCCTCGGTCGGTTCCGTCTTCAAGTACAAGCCGACAGGGGTTCCACAATGTGTGCGACTCGCCTGCGGTAACGAACCACAGCGGGGGAGCGTCTTGGGGATCTCCCATCGCGTCGCGCAATCGCTGGCGGGTGGAGTCAGACGTTGCATGCCACGTTCCATCGACATCGAAGTAGCCGTGGCTGATTCCCCACTCGTCATGCACCGCAACAGTCTGCCTGCGATGGCGCGCTGCGCGCGACCTATGCCCAGCCGGACGCTACAGACTTCGTAGACTGGCGCAGTGGCAAAGTGGCTCGTCGAACGACGTCTCAAGCAAGCGTCGGCGCGTCTGCGTCAGCTTCGCGAAGAGCTCGGGGTCATCGACGAACAGCTCGCCCAGCTCTCTGACGAAGCCGACGACATGAGCATTCGTTCGTTGGTATCTGAGACTCACGGTGCCTCGCACGACTACCACAGCGCTCAGGCCCACGCCGATGCAATGGCGAAGCACCGATTGCATGTCACCGAGTCAATTGCCGAGCTCGAGCGACGACAAGACTCGCTGCTCGACCGGATGGTTGGCTAAGGCTGGCTTCAGCCCGCAGCGCGCGTGGTTAAATAGGCGAGCGGGCATACCTGCTATCGAAAGGACGGCCTGTGACCATTCGTGTGGTGATTGCCGAAGACGAAGCCATTATCCGGCTTGATCTGAAAGAGACCCTCGAAGAAGAGGGCTACGAAGTAGTTGGCGAGACTGGTCGCGGCGATAAGGCCGTCGAGCTTGTGCGCGAACTGAAGCCCGACCTTGCGATTCTCGACATCAAGATGCCCGGCATGGACGGCCTCACGGCTGCCGCGCTCATCAACGCAGAGCGCCTGTGCGGTGTGTTGATCCTTACGGCGTTCAGCCAGCGCGAAATCATTGAGCAAGCACGCGACTCTGGCGCGTTGGCCTATCTCGTGAAGCCGTACCAAAAGAGCGACTTGATTCCGGCCATCGAAGTGGCCATCGGTCGCTTCCGCGAGCTGCAGTCGCTCAGCGGCGAGCTCGACGCGTTGGGCGAGCAGCTCGAATCTCGCAAGCTCATTGATCGCGCCAAAGGCATCCTCGCCGACGAGTGCTCGATGAAAGAGCAAGACGCGTTTACCTTCTTGCAGCGCACCGCAATGAGCGAGCGTGGCCGCATGCGCGACGTTGCCGAACGCGTCATTGCCGGAACATTGCGTCCGTAGGGCAACTGGTGGCAAAACTTCTCGTACTCGACGGCAACTCACTGACGTACCGCGCCTTTTTTGCGTTGCCCACCGACATGGCAACGGCCAGCGGACAAGTGACCAACGCTGTCTTCGGCTTTGTGTCGATGTTTATCAACCTCATCAAGGACCACAAGCCCGAGGGTGTGTTGGTTGCGTTCGATCGTCCCGAGCCAACCTTTCGTCACTACGCCAACCCGCAGTACAAAGCGCAACGCGAAGCCGCTCCCGACATCCTGCGTCAGCAGATGGGGTTGGTGCGTGAAGTGCTCGCAGCGCTCGATGTCACCACGGTCGATCTCGTTGGG
>JAPKZR010000221.1 GCA_026393695.1 Actinomycetota bacterium | reverse complement strand
CGTTTCACATCGCGCCCGTCTGCATGGGCGCGATGTGAGACACCAGTTGTCCCAAATCGCGCCCATGCAAGCGGGCTGGCGGATTGGGTGCTGGCGATGTCTGGCGATGTCGGGTGGCGCCTGGCGATGTCAGGTTGTGTAGTCGGCGTTGATGCGCACGTATCCGTCGGTGAGATCGCATCCCCACACGGTGGCGGTGCCATCGGCAATGCCGAGGCTCACATGAATGAGCACTTCGTCGCCGCCAAGGTAGCACTTCGTCGCCGCCAAGGTACGCGCTGAGTTGGGCGAGGCCCGCCGCGTCGACCTGGTTGGGGAAGCACTCTTGCGAGCCAAACCGAATGACCACGTTCTGTTCGATGATGTCGGTTTCGTCGCTGCATTTGCCGACGGCCATGGCTACTCGGCCCCAGTTGGGATCGGCGCCATGAACGGCAGTCTTGACGAGTGGTGAGTTCACGATGGCTTTGGCCACGCGCTTGGCTTGGGCGTTGTCGCGAGCACCATCGACCACAACCTCGATAAGCGTTTCGGCGCCTTCGCCATCGCGTGCGACTTGCTTGGTCAGCGACAGGGCTACGTGGAACAACGCAGCTTCGAACGCAGCGATGTCTACCGAGCCGGCCACACCGCTGGCGAGCACGATGGCCGTGTCGCTGGTGGAAGTGTCGGTATCTACCGAGACGCAATTGAATGTGCGGTCGATGACGCGGCGAAAGATGGTGTCGAGCGACGCGGGGTCAATGTCGGCGTCGGTGAACATGAGCGTGATGAGCGTGGCCATGTTTGGCTCGATCATGCCAACGCCTTTGGCGACTCCGACAACCACAGCGCTGGAACCGGAGATAGTTGCAGATGCAACTTTCTCGACGGTGTCGGTGGTCATGATGCCGGTGGCTACAGCGTGAGCGTCGTTGCCCGTAAACGGCAACGCCAAGGCAGATAGGCCAGCGCGGATGCGGTCCATTGGATACTGGCGACCGATGACGCCGGTAGACGCGATCTGCACTTCGTGTGCGGGGCAACCAAGCGCGCTGGCGACGCCAGCGACAATCTCGTGAGCATTTGCCAGACCCTGCTGACCCGTAGCCACGTTGGCGTTCTTGGAGATGACAACCACGCCACGAGCACGATGCTGGGCGATGTTGGCCCGACTCACCACCACGCTTGGTCCGCTAAAACGGCTTTGGGTGAACACCGCTGCGGCGGCACATGTGTGATCGGCGGCAACAACAACAAAATCGGTGCTGGTGTCTTTGACGCCAATGTTGGCGACGTGGCAACTAAACCCGAGGGGGAGCGAAAGCGACATAGTGCTGCTCATGCTAGATGCCCGTGGTGTTTGTTAGCGGGTGCCTTTTGGGGTCTCGGCGAGGCCTGCTCCGACGGCGATAAAGATGTCACCAAGCGCTTCGATCTGAGCTGGGGTGAGCCGATCGATGAGGTGTGTGCGCACGCTGCGCACGTGGTCGGCAACGGCTGCTTTGAACGCTGCGAGACCTGTGGGTGTGATGGAGGCGAAGGTGACGCGTCGGTCATTGGTGCACTGGGCTCGGCTGACATAGCCGGCCTTCACGAGACCATCGAGCCGACGGGTGAGACCGCTGGGCGAGAGGTTGAGTCGTTCGGACAGGTCGCACATGCGTACCTGCCCTTCGGGTGCCTCGCTGAGCAAGACCAACACCTCGTAGTCGCCCAGCGAGAGCTGATGGGGCGTGAGGCCGTGCTCAAGCGCCGCCTGCAGCTGGTGGGTGGTTTCGATATACGCGCGCCACGCTCGCATCTCTGCGGGGGAGAGCCATTTCGTTGCCATGACGAAGACACTAACAATTTTCCCGCCGATAGTTGCGACCGCAAATGATTGCGCTTACAATAGTTCGCATCGCAACTAAATAGGAGAACCGCTCATGTCCATCGCAGCTCACACCAACAACAATCCAGGAATCACCACCGGCGTCTGGACGATTGATCCAGCGCACTCAACTGTTGGCTTTTCAGTACGTCACCTGATGGTGTCGAAAGTGCGTGGCCGTTTCGGTGCGTTCACCGGAACCATCACCATCGCCGACAATGCGCTCGAGTCAGGCCTGGACGCATCGGTTGAGATGGCTTCGGTTGACACTGGCGACGCTGGTCGCGATGGCCACCTGCGCGGCGCCGACTTTCTCGACGTCGAGACGTACCCGACCATGACATTCGCCAGCACGTCGTTGAAGGCCGTCAACGGGCACTACGCGCTCCAAGGCAATTTGACGATCAAGGGTGTCGCCAAGCCGGTTACGTTTGCATTGGAGTTCGATGGTGTCGCTGAGTTCGATGGTGTCGCTACCGACCCATGGGGCAACACCAAGGCTGGTTTCTCGGCCACTGCCGAGATCAACCGCAAGGACTGGGGCATCGAATGGAACGCTGCGCTCGAAGCGGGTGGCGTGCTGGTCGGCGAGAAGGTAAAGATTCAACTCGACATCGAAGCCGCCAAGGCCTAACGAGTCGGATACAGGAAAAGGAACCATCGCTATGGCCAGTGTCCAACGTCTGAACCATGCAGTGCTGTGGGTGCGCGACGCGCGCATCTCTGCAGAGTTCTACTGCAACGTGCTCGGGTTCGAAGTGGTCACCGACCTTGGGCCTGGCCAAGCGATGTTCCTGCGGGCCAGTGGCTCGGGCAATCACCACGATCTCGGCATCTTCAGCCGTGGAGCAACTGCGGCTACACCTGCTCGTGGCTCGCTCGGTTTGTACCACCTCGCTTGGCAAGTAGACACCATCGACGAACTTGTTGAGATCCAAGAACTGTTGCGGGCGCACAACGCCATCGTCGGCGCATCCGATCACGGCATGTCGAAGAGCCTCTACGCGGTCGACCCAGATGGCATCGAGTTTGAAGTGGTGTGGATGGTTCCTCGGGCAAGCTGGGAGGGCGACCGCACCGTGGCGCTCGATCTCGGCGCCGAAGTGCGCCGCTGGAGCGGCGTTGCAACCGCAGCAGAGGCCACCCAGCGCCTCTGATCTCAGTCTGCGTCAGCCAGTGGTGTTGAGATAGTGCAGCACGGCCTCGCCGCATCGGCGACCCGAGAACAACGCCCCCTGAATCGAGGCGGTGTCGCGATGGTCGCCACACACAAACAAACCGTTGTCGAGCGACACGGATTTTTTGGGATTGAACGGCGGGTTCTGATTGGGCTGACCGTGGGCAATGCGATACGTGCGCAGGTGCCGCCACGAATCGACTTGGGTGCCCCACCAACCGCGTAGCTGTTGGCGGGCAAGTGCCTCGAGATCGCCCTCGATGACACCGGGCATCGCGACTGCGATGAGGTGTTGTCCGGCTGGTGCGTACGTGGGCGCGATATTGCTCATCACCGCAACGTTGAGCGCTGGACCAGTGTTGTCGGCATCGAGCACGATGAACCGCTTATTGGTTGGCGCGACATCGGCCGCGAAGTACACGCAACCAGCCGATTGCGAGGCCACCGCTGGCAACGACAGCAGCGCACTTGCAGATGGTCCTTCGGTGGCGACGACAACTGCTCGCGCACTGAGCGTGCTGCCGTCGGCCAGCGTGACGCTGTGGGCGGTCACAGCCGCGACGGGTGTGTTGAGCCGAACAGTTCCGGTGGAAAGGCCGGCTGCCATTTGCGTGCCGATGGCGCCCATACCTTGCGCAGGCACCGCTGAATCACCCTCGGACAACGAACGAAAGATCACCTCGAAGGCGCGGTTCGACGTGTTCATTGAGGGGTCGAGTTG
>JAPKZR010000026.1 GCA_026393695.1 Actinomycetota bacterium | reverse complement strand
GTCCATTGGGTTGTTCTACAACTTCTTCAGCGGTGCCCAGGCGAGGGCGAGATGTTTCGTGCCCACGTCGCGGAATCGGATGGTTGCCTCGGCCTTTTCGCCGCTGCCTTCGATGTTGATGATGACGCCCTCGCCGAACGACGGATGCTCGACATCGTCGCCCACGCGCAGCGCCAACAACTGCGAGTTAACGGGCTGCGGCGCCAAGCGCTTGCCAGCGTTGATGGCGGCATCGACGACGCGCTCGCGATGCGCTTCGGCGGCCTCGCGGCTGTGCGAATCGCCGGAGTCACCCGAGCGCGATCGGTAGGCGCCAGCGCCCGCGTATGAACCTGAACCCGAACCCGATCCGGAATCGCGATCGCGATAGCTCTGACGGCCATACGAGCTGCGCCCAGCGACGTTGCCCTTTTGCTCTTGCAGTTCGGGCGGGATCTCGTCGAGGAAGCGCGACGACGGGTTGTACTGCGTGCTGCCAAACAGGCTGCGGCTCCAGGCGTGCGACACATGCAGTTTCTGTTGGGCACGGGTGATGCCCACATAGGCAAGGCGCCGTTCTTCTTCGAGTTCGTCGGGGTCGCTCTGCGCACGCACGTGAGGAAAGATGCCTTCCTCCATGCCCACCAAGAACACGTATGGAAACTCGAGCCCCTTGGCCGCGTGCAGGGTCATCATCACAACGCGATTGTCATCGTCGAGCTCGTCGGTGTCGGCCACCAGCGACACCTGCTCGAGAAACTCATCGACCCGGGTGAACTCGCGAGCCGACCCAATGAGCTCGCCAATGTTCTCGAGGCGACCGGCTGCCTCGACTGAACTCTCGGCTTCGAGCTCGGCAAGATAGCCACTTTGATCGAGCGCTGCTTGCAGCACATCGGCAGGCGAACCATCGAGCATGTGGGCGAGTGAATCGAGCAAGGCTGCGAACGAAGCAACCCCGCGCGCCGCGCCGCCACCTAGGCCGGCCTCGTCGGCATGACGCATCGCGTCGATGAAACCGTCGCCGGTCTCGCGTGCCCACGCATCGAGCTTGCCAACGCTGGTGTCACCGATGCCCCGCTTGGGCACGTTGAGCACCCGCTTGATGCTCACTTCGTCGGCCGGATTCACGATGGCACGCAGATACGCCATTGCGTCTTTGATTTCGCGCCGATCGTAAAAGCGCGTGCCGCCCACCACCTTGTAGGGAATGCCCTGGCGCATCAACGCTTCTTCGACCACACGGCTTTGCGCGTTGGTGCGGTAAAAGATGGCGATCTCTTTCCACATCACGGCTTGGTTGTCGTGAACATCGGTGGCAGTACGCGCCACCCACATCGCCTCATCGCCTTCGTCGTCGGCGTGATAGCGGGTGATGGTCTCACCCCGGCCAAGCTCGCTCCACAAGGTCTTGAGCTTGCGCGCCGGGTTGTTGGCGATGACCGAGTTCGCGGCATCGAGAATGATCTGCGTGCTGCGGTAGTTCTGGTTGAGCACGATGGTGGTCACGTCTTCGAAGGCTTCTTCAAACTGCAAGATGTTGCGCAGATCGGCGCCACGAAAGCGGTATACCGACTGGTCTTGGTCGCCAACGACAGTGACGTTTTGATGCAGGGCACCGAGCATCAAAACGATCTGGTTCTGCGCCGTGTTGGTGTCTTGATACTCGTCGATGAGGATGTGCAGAAATCGCTCTTGGTACTGATTCAGCACTTCGGGATGTTGGCGAAAGAGCAACACCACATTGGTGAGCAGATCGTCAAAATCCATTGCGCCGGCCTTGTGCAGCCGCACCTGATAGTCGCGGTAGATCTCGGCGTTCTTGCGATCTAAGGGCGTGGCAGCGGTAGTGAGCGCGTCGCCGGGAAACATCAGCTCGTTCTTCCACTTGCTGATTACGTTGTGAACGCCGCGTGGCGTGAACCGTTTCGAGTCGAGCGCGAGATCGCGAATGACGTAACCGGTGAGGCGCTGCGCATCGCTTTGGTCGTAGATGCTGAACGACCGCGGGTAGCCCAGCAGATCGGCATGCGCACGCAGGATTCGCACACACGCAGCGTGGAATGTGCTGACCCACATGTTCTTGGCTGCCGGGCCGACAAGATTGCCGACCCGCTCCTTCATCTCGCCAGCGGCCTTGTTGGTAAACGTGATGGCCAAGATGCGTTGCGGATGCACACCTTCGCTATCGATGAGATGCGCGATGCGATGGGTGAGCACGCGGGTCTTGCCCGAGCCGGCACCAGCCACCACAAGCAACGGCCCGCCGGTATGCACGACCGCGTCGAGCTGATCGGAGTTGAGTCCGGTGAGTAGTGAAGTTGGGGAATCGTCATCGAACAGCGACATGGCTCACCCATCCTAGAGATGGGGTGTCGCATGCACAGGATGGGTCAGCGAATGATGCGCACCGGCAGCTGTCGAGGTCCGCGAACTTGGCCAACGCTCCAAGTGATTGCATCGGCGTCGGCAAGCTCGAAGTTGGGGAAGTGAGCCAGGAACTCTTCGACCGCAATGCGCAGTTCGAGCCGAGCAAGGTTCGAGCCGAGGCAGCGATGAATGCCAAGACCAAACGCCGCGTGACGGTTCTCTTCACGGTCGATGAGCACTTCGTCGGCACGGTCGAACGCGAGCGGGTCTACGTTGGCCGCAGGGAATGGAAGCAGAACCCACTCGTCGACCTTCATTGGACACCCGCCGATCTCGACATCTTCTTTCACCATGCGCGCCATCGTGACGGGTGCATAAGCACGCAGCAGTTCTTCGATGGCGGTGGGAATAAGTTCGGGCTCAGCCAAGAGGCGCTCGCGGTCGGCCGGCGTTGCTGCAATGTGCATCAGGCTGGAGCCGATTGCGCTCCACGTGGTGTCGATGCCAGCCACGAGCAACAGCACCATGCTGCCGCGTACATGACCCTCGGTGAGCGGCTCGCCACCAATTTCAGCGTTGAGCAGGAAACTGGTGAGGTCGTCGCGAGGGTTGGCGACATGGCTCGCAATCTGCTCGTCGAGATACGCAGCGAGACGGCCAAAGGCCATGATGCGTTGCTCCATGTCGATGTTGACGCCTTCGAGCACATCGTGCACGAACCCGCGGAACAAGTCGGCGTCTTCCAATGGGAAGCCAAGCATGAGCGCGATCACGTTGACCGGAATGTGCTGTGCGTATTGAACGGCGGCATCGACCACATCGGCATCGCCCATGTCGGCCAACAGGCGCCGACACAGTTCGCGGATGTCTTTCTCGAGCGGCTCAATCACCTTTGGAGAGAACGCTGGCAACAGCAACCGACGTGCCTCGTGATGAAACGGTGGGTCGCTTGAAATGGGAGGCGCATTGCCGATTGGGCTTTGGGCGATGGGCATAAACGGCGACACCACGACCGAGCGCGATGTGAAGTGCTCGGTGTCGTAGGCAATCTGGGTGACGAGCTCGTGTGTCACGGGCAACCATGTGCCGTTGTAACGATCGGTGTGCGCAACGGGGCACTGCTCGCGCAGTTGTGCCCAAATTTCGGGCGCGTTGGCGTTGTATTCGGGGTCAGCGTGATCAAAATCGGTCGCCCAGTCGGTGACCGGACCATAAATGGAAGTCATGACACGACTGTATGCCGGTTAAATCAACGAATGGCCAACCAACCGCTCGCTATTTTGTTGCCACCATCGGAGGGCAAAGCGTCGGGCGGAGGCAAGACCTTGTGGAGTCCAGCCGATGGCCAGTTCGGTGCTGCGCTTGGCGCTCAGCGGCAATTGCTGGTCGATGCCCTCGCCGCTGCGCATGGTGGCGACGAGAAACTGCTTGGCGTTGGCGGCAAACATTTGGCCGCTGCGCTGCACGCCAACAGCACGCTCGCCGCTGCCCCGGCGCTGCCAGCATCGAGTCGATACACCGGCGTTGTGTGGGATCACCTCGACCTGAAGTCGATGCCCGCAGCCGACCAGCGTCGGGCGGCGCGCAGCGTGTTTGTGATCTCGGGCTTGCTCGGAGTTGTAGCGGCCGGCGAGCCAACACCCGAATACCGCCTCAAGATGGGCGCTCGGCTCGCAGGCTTCGGAGTATTGAGCAGCTGGTGGCGCAACGACCTGAGCGACGCGCTCAACGAGGTGCTCGCCAAGCGTGTGGTGATCGACCTGCTCCCCAACGAACATCGCGCTGCATGGACACCGACCCCGAGTCGCTACCGCGAAGGAGTTCGAGTGGGCTTCGTCGAGCGCGATGGCAAGGTAGCCGGGCATGACGCCAAGGCAGCCAAAGGCATGCTTGCTCGCCACATTCTCACCACCGGCGGCGACGCAATCGCAGCGTTGCGGACCTGGCACCACCACCGTTTCGACCTCGACATCACCGAACTCAGCTGAGCTCAACCGGCGTGAGCCACCTTGGCGAGCCATTCGTTGAGCTGGCGCAGCGCACCTCCGGTAGAGGCATACATCCGCTTCTCGGCATCCCATGCGTCGGTGACGCTGAGCATGCGCGCGGCGAGATCGGGCCGCTCGAGCAACACGCCCAGCGGTGTTCGTTGCACGAGGATCGTGAACACAATCGCATCGGTTTGTGGAAGCCGCCGCAACGTCTGACGCTCGCTGCGAATCCACATCGGCGATCCGTCGGCTTCGATAACCAGTTCGACATTTGGGGTGCCTGCGCTCGCGAGACCTCCACGTTCGATGAGATCGAGACGTGGCGTCGGCGCAACGATCCAGTTGCGCCGCCATACCGGACGGTCCACTCTGAGCCGGTCGTGCAGACGATCGACCTTCGCGCTCAACTCGTCTTCGTAGTGGGCCACGGGTCCGTGCACACCAGCGAGCGACCTGCCAACTTTGTCGGCAATGCACCAGTGCGTGGGGAAGCACACAGCACCCGCCGTGAGTACCCACTCGCCATCGATCTTCTGTAAGACGGCGAGATCTTCCTGCACCAAACGCGCCGCCTCGATCAGCGGATGTGTGTCGCCCGAAGGCGCCGCGATCGCTACGCCACGATGAGACAACCATGCCTGCACCGCAGCGAGCACTTCGGCCCCAGCCTCTTCGGAACCCGGCATCGCCGCAAACACCGACGACCGATCGGCCTCAAACAAGGCCGCTTTTTGAGCGCTTGAGCGCGCGCGTCCCCATCGCCAGATAGGGCGGCCCAGGCTCGAGCCAGAGCTCGTCGAGCCAATCGGTCACGCAGGGTTCTCCTGAGCCACGGCGCGCTGCATGCGCTCGATGGGGGCTTGGCCGTAGTCGGGGTGAGTGAGGATCCAAAACTGGTCGGCTTTGATTGCGCCGACAACTTGCATTGCCACGTCTTCGGGCGAGATGCCGTTCTCGACACCGTCGCGGAGAATCTGATCCATGAACTGACCAATGGGGTTCGCTGTGGCGGCGGGTTTGTCGCCAAGGCGATCGGCCCATGTCATCTGCGCCATCAATTCGGTGCGCACGAAACCCGGGCACAACACCGACACGCTGACCGGCGAACCAGTGCCCTTGAGTTCAAGGAAGAGTCCCTCGCTGAGCGCCACCACACCATGCTTGGTCACGTTGTAGGGAGCCGCACCGGGCATCGCCACGAGGCCAGCCATTGAGGCCGTGTTCACAATATGCCCCTCGGCTTGTTCTTGCATGATCGGCAAGAAGGCGCGGATGCCGTGGATGACGCCATACAGGTTGATGCCAACGACCCAATCCCACACGCTCATTGGCCCGGTCCACGGATCGCCAGTACCCACGACGCCAGCGTTGTTGCACAGCACATGCGCTGCGCCATATCGCTCGAGCGTGCGCTGCGCGAGCGACTGCACCGACTCTTCGAGAGCGGTGTCACACACCACCGGGAAGACATCGCCACCCACCTCGGACAACTGCGCTTCGACCGAGCGCAAACGCACTTCGTCGATGTCGGCAAGCACCACTTTCATGCCCTCGGCAACGAACTGTTCGGCAATTGACTTGCCGATACCACTGCCCGCACCTGTGACTACAGCGACCTTGCCGACGAGATTTTCCATGTACGTCACACTAGGCACCCATGCCGTACGGTTGGCCAGATGGACGCCCTCACCGCACGTAAGACCTGGCGCAGCATGGAAGCTGTGCACGGGATGATCTACTTCACCCCCGACGCCCCGCCCGCATATGCCGCGGTCGGAGTCACCAAGAACCGCATGGGCTACTTCGCATCACGCGTTGCAGCAATGGGAGCAGTGCCGGTTGAAGTAGTCATGGCCACCTTCTACAACTTTCATCCGGGCCTCGTTCGGGCGAGCATGCACGATGCGTGGACCGTCACCACACCAGAGGCGATGCT
>JAPKZR010000066.1 GCA_026393695.1 Actinomycetota bacterium | reverse complement strand
GTGCCTACGCCGAAGCCAGCACCAATGAGTTTGTTGCGTGCGTCGAGCAACGAGAGCGTGGTGACATCGGGGACTGGCTGCAGTTCGCTCTTGGGGTTATAGGTGAGCGTGATTGTTTGCGCTTTGCTCACGATGAAGCCAGCGGCTGGCTCGGTGAGGTAGACCACGCCCTCGGGCTGGTTGGGATCGACCTGGGAGACGCCAACGGGGCTGAGGCCTTTGTCGGTGAGCACCTTGGTTGCTTGATCGAGTGGCAGACCGGTGACATCGGGAAGCGCAAACGACGTGGCGCCCGAATCGTTGCTGAGTGCCTTGAACAACACGAAAGCGCCAACGGCCAGCAGTGCAACGGCAACGAATGCGGCGATGCCGTACCAGCCGCGCCGCGGTGGTGGGTCGTAGTAGACGGCCTCGTTCGAGCCGGTGGGGTGCTGGCTTTGGGGCACGGCCTGGGTGCGCGGCATGAGTGCGGTGGCACCCGGATCGGGCAGCGAAGGCAGCGACACGGTTGTGCCCACCACGATGGGGGGATTCACCGTTCGAGGCACAGCAACGGTGGCGGCTGACGAGGCAGATGCACCTGCCGCGGCTGCGCCGCCGCCAAGCATCTCGGACAACGCGCGCACTGGTTCGCCATTGCGGAAGCGGCGCAGGTCGTCGCGTAGCGCCTCGCCGTCGGCGTAACGATGTGCTGGGTTCTTCGCCAACAACTTGGCGACGATGGCCTCGAATGGCTTGGGCACATCGGGGGCGATCTGGTTCAGCGGTTGCGGTGCTTCGTGCACCTGCTTGTAGGCAATGGATACGGGGTTGTCGCCAGCGAATGGGGCCTTGCCCCCCACCATTTCGTACAACACGATGCCCAATGAATACAGATCGCTGCGTGGGTCGGGCTGAGCGCCCTGCGCCTGCTCGGGTGAGAAGTAGGTGGCGGTGCCCATCACGAGACCAACCTGGGTGAGGTTGTTGTCGGCCGCAGAGTTCATTGCCCGGGCAATACCGAAGTCGGCAACCTTCACTTGGCCGCTCGAGCCAATGAGAATGTTGGCTGGCTTGATGTCGCGGTGCACCACGCCGTTGCGATGCGCGAAGCCAAGCGCCGCGGCAACTTCGCTGGCGATCTCGGCGGCTTGCACGGCCGAAATGCGACCGTTGCTCTGCACGATGTCGGCAAGCGTTCGGCCTTGCACGTATTCCATCGCGATGAAATAGGTGCCGCCGTACTTACCCCAGTCGTAGACGCCCACGATGTTGGGATGGTTCAGGTTGGCGGCGGCTTGTGCTTCACGACGGAAGCGTTCGACGAAGTTTGGATCGGTTGCGAACTCAGGAAACAAGACCTTGATTGCAACGGGTCGGTCGAGCAACAGGTCGCGCGCCAACAGCACGTCGGCCATACCCCCGCGTCCAATGCGCGTTTCGATCTCGTACCGGTCGTTGAGGACCGTGCGTTCACCGCTATCTGTCACTGCTGCCTACCTGATTGCACCGGACCATGATGGCCGTTGGGGATTGCGATTCGGGTGCGCACGTTTGTCGCCCCCGAAGGATACAGAGGTCGCTCTGAGGATTCTGTGTCACGAGTTGCTCGTCAGCCCAAGGGATGCGCGAGCGCGAAGTCGAGGATGGTCTTGGCGATTGGTCCGGCAAGTTTGCCACCGGTGCCTGCGCTGATTTCGTCGGTGGTGCCCTTGAGCATGACCACCACTGCGTACTGCGGATTTTCGGCGGGAGCGAACGCGGTAATCCACGCGTGCGACCGCTGCTGCTGGCCCTTCGCGTTGAGTTGCGCAGTGCCGGTTTTGGCTGCGGCTTGGATGCCGTTGGCCAGCTTCAGGCAGCAGGACGCAGTGCCGTTTTGTACTACACCCACCATCAGTTCGTTGAGCATTGCGGCGGTCTGGGGCGTGATCGGTGTGCGCCACACTGACGGCTTCGTTTGCGACAGCACTCGGCCTTGATGGTCGAGCGTTGCGTCAACCAGGTAGGGCTTCATCGAAACGCCGCCGTTGGCGACGGTTGCCGAAATCATGGCCATCTGCAGCGGCACCATTGAGTCGTCGTCTTGTCCGAAGCCGCGGATGGCGAGTTTGGGAATCGCGTTGTCGAAGTCGCTGACCTCGCCGAAATTCGACACAGCGCCCCCACCGAGGTCGAACGGAATCGGATCACCGATGCCCCACGCTTTGGTGCCAGCCACCATTGTCTCGGCGCCGAGCAACACAGCCGTGCGCGCGAAGGGTGTGTTGCAACTGCGGCGGAATACTTCGCGCAGATCGCCACCGCACACGTGACCGTTGTAGTTCTCGATCGGGTCGGTGGTTTGTTCGGGCGTGAAGCTGGTCTCGTTGGCCCACGTGCTGTCGAAGTTGATCGCGCCAGCTTCGATTGCGATTGCTGTGGTGATGATCTTGAAGGTGGAGCCGGGCATGTAGCGCTCTTGAAAGGCGTTGGCGAGCAACGGCTTGCCGGGCGCGGCATTTAAGAAGGTGAGCACGTTCTTTGCCTGAGTGTTGTCGTGAACGGCTACCTGATTGGGGTCGTAAGTGGGGTAGCTCCACATGGCGCGCACGGCACCGGTTTTGGGGTCGAGCACAACAACGCTGCCCTCGCGGTCACC
The DNA here is from genome assembly GCA_026393695.1 of Actinomycetota bacterium. GTDB lineage: Bacteria > Actinomycetota > Acidimicrobiia > Acidimicrobiales > Ilumatobacteraceae > WLMZ01. The sequence continues at coordinate 22,746 of JAPKZR010000066.1, read as the reverse complement.
TAATGCGTCTTTGGCTACTTGCTGCAGATCGGCGCGCATCGTGAGTCGAACCGAGCCGGTGTTGTCTTGTCCACTAAAGATGTTGGTGATGTTGGCCAGCTGTTGTTGGCCGGTGTTGCCAGCGAGCACGTTGGAGTATTTCTTCTCGACCTTGGTGGCGCCGAATCCGTATGTGTAATAGCCGGTGACGTTGGCGAACAGGTCGCCTTCTGGGTAGGTGCGTTGATACTTGAACTTGGTGTCGGCAGATGGCTGCGAGTTTGCAACCACAACGCCGTCGGCCGAAACGATGGGGCCGCGCGGCTTATCGAAGTCGCGCAGCACGCCGCGATTGTTGTTGGGGTTCGATGCGAGTTCGGGGCGCTTGACCACCTGCAACAAGTTGAGCTGCACGAACAGAACCAAATAACAAACGATCAGGCCAGCGGCGAGTTTGCGGATGTGTGCGTTCATGAAGCGGTCGTCTCGCTGAGTGTGCGACGCAACTGCCAAGCGGCGTAACGCTCGGCGATGGTGGGGTCATCGGGTAGTTCGCCGATGCGACGCGAGGTGCTGTCACTCACTCGCATGAGCAAGGCAAGCAACACGTAGTTGGCCACGAGCGACGACCCGCCGTAGCTCACAAACGGAAGGGTGATGCCAGTGAGCGGTACGACGCGAATAACTCCGCCAATGATGATGAACGCTTGTACTCCGAGCAGCGTGGTGAGGCCCACGGCGAGCAGCTTCTCGAACGGGCGCTCGGCGCGCATGGCGATGCGTAGTCCGGCGCCAACCATCAGCAAGAACGCGATGAGCACTGTGGTGGCCCCGATGAGGCCCATCTCTTCGGCGATGGCGGCGAAGATGAAGTCGTTCTGCACGGCTGGGATCAAGTTGGGGTGTCCCTGTCCGAGACCGGTGCCAGCGATGCCGCCGTCGCCGATGGCAAACATGCTCTGCACGATTTGGTAACCCTTGCCTTGATATTGGCTCCACGGATCGATCCAGATGTGCACGCGATCTTGCACGTGGGTGAAGAGTCGAAACGCCATGTACGCGGCACCGCCAAACAAGGTGAACCCGATCACCAAAAACGTCGCCCGCTCGGTGGCGACCCAAATCATCACCACGAACAGCGTGAAGAAGAGCAACGATGAACCAAGGTCTTTTTGGCCGACCATGACGACTACTGCGAACACCCACGACACGGCGATTGGCATGAAGTGCCGTGGCTCGGGCAGGCGAAGCGGCCCCAGGTTCCATGTGCTCGCGGCGATGAGCTCGCGGCGCTCGTAGAGGTAGCCGGCAAAGAACAACGCAAGCAGGATCTTGGCGAACTCACCCGGCTGAAAGTTGATCGGGCCGAGCCGCACCCAAATGCGAGCACCGCCAACGCTGTGGCCTACGCCGGGCACCATCGGCAACAGCAGTAGCCCTGCGCCGAGCACGAAGAAGGTCCACTTGTAACGAGCGAGATCGGGTACTCGTTGCACCACGAGCAGCGTGCCGACGTAGGCGGCGATGGCGATAAAAGTCCACGTGGTCTGCAGCCCAGCGAGATGATCGTTGAGCCGGGTGATCATCACGTAGCCGATGCCGTGCAGCATTGCGGCCAGCGGAAGCAGCGTTGCGTCAGCGCCGCGAGCGAGTTTGCGGGTGGCGAAATGCGCGACGAGCAGCAGCCCCAACATCACGATCAAGAACGGCACGATGACCGGCGGGATGATCGAGTTCTTTCCGAGCGAGGCAAGCGCATACATCGCCGCCGTAATGACACCCGCCATGATGATCAACCCAAGTTCGGTTGACCGGCGCGAGAGTGCCTGCATCATGGGCCTGCGATTGAGGTATCCGTGACGGCAGTAGTTGACGACGCGGAGACCGTGGTGGTGGTTGTGGTGGTCGACGAAGCCACCGTGGTTGGCGTGACTTCGTTGGCGATGAACGATGCCGCTTGCTCGGATGAACTGAACGTGGGCTTGCTGTTGATCACGTCGATCATCGTTTGGTCAAGGTCTTGGCGCTTCTTGGTGCTCGACGCTTTCACGGTTGGGTCGAACCACAACAGCTTGTCTTGCTGACCCTGGTACACGACCACGGCGTCGCCATCGAACCCAACGAAGTAGCCGCTGCGAGCGTGCACCGCGACCAACGTGAGGGTGATGGTGCCGATGAGCCCCAGCGCGAAGACGAACGCAAAGGTTCCGATGGTGAGCCGACGTCGGCGTTGCTTGGGGGTGGCAGGTGTTTCGGCGGCCACGGACGGTTCGGCAACAACCGCGGCCATCACGGTGGTGGGCTCAACGGTGGTGGGCTCAACGGGGGTGAGGCCGATGGGTTCGTTGTCGTCGCCCCAGCCCGCAGGCTCTTCGACGCCTTCGGCCCATGCGGGATCGAATGACAGTTCGTCGGTGGGATCTGGTGGCTCGGCACCGGCCAGCACATCGACCACAACAACGGTGGTGTTGTCGCGGCCGCCATGGCGGTTGGCCATCTCGACCAATACTTCGGCGAGCATCTGCGGGTCTTCGACCGAGCCGACGAGATCGGCGATCTCGTGGTCGGGAACTTCGTCGACCAGACCGTCGCTACACAACACGAAACGATCGCCGCGCACAATGGGCAGGCTCCACGCATCGCAGCGCACGGTGGGCTCAATGCCTAAGGCGCGGGTGACGATGTTGCGGCGTGGATGAGTGCGTGCTTCTTCGTCGGTGATGTGCCCGGTAGCGACGAGTTCTTGCACGTAGCTGTGGTCGACCGTGACGCGCTGCAGGCGTCCGAGGCGGAAACGGTAGGTGCGTGAGTCGCCCACGTTGAGCAAGACGAGACGCTCTTCGTTGGTGCCCTCGGCGCCGCCTTCTTCGGCGTGCAGAATGGCCAACGCAGTGATGGTGGTGCCCATGCCCGATTGGTCGCTGTTGGCGCGGGCTGCACCAAAGATGGCTTCGTTGGCTTCGGCTACGGCCGCCGACGCAGCACTTTCGCTGGCTGCTCCCTGCCCGAGGCGCTCGCGCAGGATGCTTGCTGCGAGCGCACTGGCAACTTCGCCAGCCTGATGACCGCCCATGCCATCGGCCACGGCAAACACCATCGGCTCGGCAACGAAGGTGTCTTCGTTGGCTTCGCGGACTCGACCCTTATCGGTTGCTGCACCCCAACGCAGTTCGGCCATCAGTCGGCCTCCAGCACGATGCTGCCGATTTGAATGCGATCGCCGCGGCGAAGAATCTGAGACATCGTGATGCGGTTGCCGTTCACGTACGTGCCGTTGGTGCTGGTGAGGTCTTCGACAATGACATCGTCGGCGTCACGAAAGATGCGCGAGTGCACCTGCGAGATAAACGTGTCGTCGGGAACGCTGATGGTGCAACCCGGGGCGCGGCCAAAGGTGACTTCGTTGGCGAGACCGATAACAGCACCCTTGCGAACTTTTGGCTCGAGCACTACGAGTCGCCCGACCTTGCCGCGCTTGCCCTTTGCAGGCCGAGATGACCCGCGACCCGATTGGCTTGCTGGCGCTGGAGCGCCGGTGGTTGCATCGGGCGAAGCGGTTGAGGCGGGCGAGGCGTGCGACGCTGACGGCATTGCTGCACGCGCTGATGCTGGCATCGGTGCTGTGCCTGGCCGTGGTCCGCTGACCTCGCTCCACACTGCCCACAACACGCGCGCGAAGAACAGATAGAGCAGTCCGAGCAACGAGTACTTGAGGATGTTCAGCAAAGAATCTGTCATCGGTGAGTCCGCCTACGCCGGCAGTTAACTGGCCTCAAAGCGGATGTTCGTGCCGCCGAAGCTGACAACGTCTCCATCTTTCAGTGCGTTCTCGCCGGTGATGCGGTTGCCGTTGAGTTTGGTGCCGTTGGTGGAACCAAGGTCGACGACCACGAACGAGGATCCTTTAGCGCGGATCTCGGCGTGGTTACGGCTCACGTTTGCGTCGTTGATCGTGATGCTGCAGGCCGGCAGGCGACCCACGGTGATGACTTGGGCACCCAATGGCAAACGCTCGCCCGATGGCATCACGAGGCAACCGGTGCCAACGCCTCCGCCGGACTCGCGCATCGATGATTCGATACCGAAGCGGCCTGGCTTGGTTTCGTTGTCGACCAGCAGGCTCACGCTGACGGGACCCATGAAGTGGTAGCCCTCTTCGCGGGCGTGCTCGCGGGCGGCCTCAGTGAGCTCGGTGACAAGTGCTTGCTCGATGTCGGCGAAACCAGCGTGATCGCGCGGGCTGATATGCAACTCAAACTTGTTGGGCACGATGCGGCGACCCTTGACATCGACAGAGCGATGGTCGTCCATTTCGCGGACGAGTCGGCGCCCTAACTCGATGGGGCGGATGCTGGCCTTTCGGGAACGCGAGAACACACCATCGACCATACGCTCTACACCCTGCTCAAACGATTGCAAGCCCATTGAAATGGGAAGGGTAGTGGGGATTTCGCTCACGCGGTGCGCGTTGCGCGCGTGGACCGTGGCTTGGCAGGCAGGGTTGGGGGCGGTGAGCGAAGTTGCTACGGTATTGACCTGCGCTCGGGCGAGTGGCGGAACGGTAGACGCGCTGGCTTCAGGTGCCAGTATTCGAAAGGATGTAGGGGTTCAAGTCCCCTCTCGCCCACTCACAGGCCCCAGCTCGGCTGGGGCCTTTTGCGTTTTTCGGCCATGACTTCTACCGGCGGGCGTAGTGGCGGCCTGCGGCCCGGCGCTGCTGCCCGACGCTGCTGCCCGCCGAGCCACCGCTCGGGCGGCCTTTTCTCCCGAAGCTCATTCCGGCTGATGTACTGACGTTCACTCTCACCCGCATCCGGCAGAGAATTCTCAACAGAGCACGCGCCTCTCAGGCGACATATGGGACCCGACAAGGATGCCGTGATCCTGTTCGAGCGGAGATCGTCACGAGTGGTCCAGCGTGATGAGGCCCGCCTCCCTGAGTCAAAACCATTTCTCAGTGATATGTTTTCGGCATGTCCAAGGGTTCGGCGCTCGCACTTCTGTTGGAAGTGGCAGTTGGCCAGCACGGCTTCATCACGCCCGATACTGCCGCCGCCGCCGGAGTGGACCCTGCCCGCCTGCCGGTCATGCTGACGCGGGGGCAACTCGAAAGGTGGGGTCGCGGGCTGTACCGCATCCCGCAGCTGCCAATCGGCAAGTACGACCATCTTGCCGCCGCCGTCATGCGGGTCGGTCACGGTGCCGTCGTGTCGCACGCTTCGTCGGACTACCTCCATGGCTCGACCCGCACTCCGCCGGACACGATCGAGCTCACCGTGCCCACCTCGGCGCGCATTCGACGCTCCGGTCTCGACGGAATCAGAATCTGGCGCGAGGACCTCGCGAGCGGCGACCTCACTGCTGTCGATGGCATCCCGACTACAACTGCCGGCCGCGACAATGTGACCATGCGACGACCGCGTGTGGAGGTGATCGACGGCAAGGTGCTGTACGACGGACGGTCTCTCGTCGCCTGGGCTGCACGAGTTGCCGACCGAATTGTCGAGCGATGCGACGCCAGCCGCATCGTGCTCTACGGCTCGGTCGCACGCGGCGACGACGGCCCCGACTCAGACATCGACCTGCTCGTCATCATGCCGATCGTTGGCCGCCGCCATGACGCCTCGGTCCGCGTGCTCAATGAGCTTCGCGACCTTCCGGTCCCAGTCGATATCACCGTCGTAGACCCGGCGCACCTCGACGAAGAGGCACGGGTTCCCGGCGTCGTGCGCGTCGCTATGCGCGAAGGGCGGCTCCTTGTCGCCGCCTGATCGCACCGACATCGCTCGCCGATGGTTGCGCTGGGCCGACGAGGACTTTGCGCTCGCTGAGCACACAGCAGCCGACCCCGATGTGGTTGCCCGGGGCGCTTGCGCCTGGGCGCACCAGGCCGCCGAGAAGGCGCTGAAGGCTCTGCTGATTCTGCGCAACATCGATCCGCCGAAGCTTCACGATCTCGATCGATTGGCGAAGCGCCTCCCCCACGACGAGGGCGCATCCTTTGCGCCGATCGAGCTTCCGGAGTTGACCCGCTGGTCGATCGAAGGCCGGTATCCGGCTGACTTGGACGAAGCGACGCGCGCCGACGGTCTGAAGGCCATTGCGGTCGCCAGACAGGTGCTCGATGTGGTTCGCCTTCAAGTTTCCTCTGAAGGTTCGAATCAAGGACCGACCTGAAAGGCCTGAAAGGCTCTCGCCCACTCACACGTTGTTTCGGAAATGCGGAATCACGTGTTCGCCGATCTTGCGGATCGTTTCCATCTGAGCCCAATGCGGCACGGTGCCCATCTGCATCAAGAACAGAATCTCGTCGGCCCCGGCCTCGATGAGTCGTTCTACATAGGCAATGCAGTCGTCGATAGTTCCGTAGGCATGGTTCGGATTGAGCAGTGCCATATTTGGATCAGCGAAGTCGACGCTGAACCGTTCTGAGCCAATCGCGGTCTCGATCACGTTGGTGCCATCGCCGGTTTGGGTGAGCAGATCGTCGGGCCACGTGTCGGGAGTTGGCATTGGCAGCACTCCGGCGCTTGCCCAATGCGAGATCGACTCCATGAAGAACCGCTGTCCGCGCATCCCGATTCGACGAGCCTTGAAGCCGTCGTCGAGCACGATGGCGGGGCACAGCGCGGCGAGGTGTTCGGTTGGTCGGCTGCCTACTTGATTGGCCGGGTCACGGCTTGCGAATGCCTTGCGATACACAAGGTTCTTCTCGGCCACCTGGTCGGGTCCGCCGAATCCCAATACCAAGGCGCCGATGCCGCGCCCGCCAGCATCGACCAGCGTTGAGGTCTGGGTGCAGGCCATGTAGAGCGGTGGGTGCGGATCTTGCAGCGGCTTGGGGTGGATTGGCCGCGGTGGCAGATCGATGAACTCACCGTGGTGCTCGACGATCTCTTCGGTCCAGATTCGCGGCACGAGACGCATGGCCTCTTCGATCATCGGCGCAAGTTCGGCTTTCGAGTAGCCAAACGTGCCGGCCTCTTGCTCGGTGCCGCCCTTGCCGAACCCCACGTGCAATCGACCGTTCGACAAGATGTCGAGCATTGCGCAACGCTCGGCCACCTTGACCGGGTGGTTCATTTTCGGTGGAAGACAGATGACGCCGTGCCCAATGCCGATGCGGGTAGTGATGCCAGCGACGTATGCAAGGAATGTCTCGGGCGCGCTCATGTGCGCGTACATCGTGAGTGCCGTGTGCTCGACGGCCCAGATGATGTCGAAGTCGAGTTCTTCGGCGAGGCGAACTTGCTCGATGATCTCGCGAAACATGCGATGGTCGTCTTCGCGACCGGGGCTCGCGGTCTGAGCCTCGTAGATGATCGAGAATCGCATTGCGGCATTGTTGCATAGGCCGTTCGTCTACTCTCGCTGCACCGGGCGAACCGGGCGCGAAAGGAAATGTGATGACTGCTCAGTGGCAACCGGTGCACCTTGTTGGCGATGGCCTGATGGTTCCATGCGTCGATGGCGTCGAGCGCGGGTACCTCTCTCTTGATGGCGCAGCGTCTACCAGCGCGCTGCCGGCAGTGGCCGATCGCGTCACCGAATTCCTGCCGTGGTACTCGAGTGTTCATCGCGGTGCGGGGTACAAATCGCAGATCGCAACGCAGGCCTACGAGCATGCGCGTGAAGCAATCATGCGGTTCGCGAATCGCGGCGACAACGACGTAGCCATCCTGTGCCGCAACACCACCGAGGCCATCAACCACTTGGCGTATCGACTTCGCCTCACGCGTGATGACGTTGTCGTGACCTCGGTAGTCGAGCATCACGCCAACTTGTTGCCGTGGGCGCGTGTTGCAACGTGTCGTTATATCGAGTGCGGGGTCGATGGCACCTTCAGCGTGGCCGATGTGTGCGCCGCGCTTGATCAGTCGCCCAAGCCGCGTCTGTTGGCAGTTACCGGAGCATCAAACGTGAGCGGTTGGGTGCCGCCCATCGATGCCATCATCGAAGCCGCCCACGAGCGCGGCATTCAAGTTGCGGTTGATGCAGCGCAGTTGGCGCCGCATCGGCCAATGCCAACCACCGCCGACTTCTTGTCGTTTAGCGGCCACAAGATGTACGCACCGTTTGGGGCTGGCGTGCTCATCGGTCCACGCGTTGCGTTCGAGACGGGCGACCCGTTTCTCGCTGGTGGCGGCGCTGTTGAGTTGGTCGATCTCGACGAGGTTGTGTGGACGGCTCCCCCTGAGCGCGAAGAAGCTGGATCACCAAACGTGATCGGTGCCGTGGCGCTTGGTGTGGCGGTCGACGAATTGGCTCGCATTGGGTGGCCAGCGATCATCGCTCATGAGAACGAGCTGTCGGCGCAGCTACGCGACGGCCTGCGCAAGATCGCCGGAGTCACGGTGCTCGGACCGGGTGCCGAACACGAAACGCTTGCCGCCGCTGCGTTCACGGTTGAGGGCATGCCCCACGCGCTTGTTGCTGCGCGGCTCAGCGCCGAGTTTGCAATTGGTGTTCGCCACGGTTGCTTCTGTGCGCATCCGTATCTCACGCGCATCCTTGGTCTCTCGCCGGCCGACATTGCGCAGTTCCGCAGCGATGTGCTCAGTGGCGATCGACGCGCAGTGCCAGGTGCGGTTCGGGCAAGCGCGGGGTTGTCTACGACGGCCGAAGACATCGACCGTTTCCTTGCTGCGCTCACGATCATCGCCCGCAACGAGGCGGGACCTGTTGAGTATCGCCAGGACCTACGCAGCGGCGATTTCCAGCCACTTGGCGATGCCGCCGATTGGTGGACTGATTCTGCTGCCACCCAGGCGGGCTGCAGCCGAAGCTGACCTACGCCTACGCCAGCGGCTGATCGACGCCGGTGCCGTTGGGGTCGGCCACAAAATCTTTGAACGCAGCGAATGCGCGTGGTCCGTACACCGTGGCTGGTCCGCCGTTCATCAGGATCGCGACGCCAATGGTCTCGGCGACCTCGGCCTCGGTGGCGCCGCGGCGCGCAGCACCTCGAGCATGAGCCGCGATGCAACCATCGCAACGCTCGCTGATGGCGATTGCCAACGCAATGAGTTCCTTGGTCTTGGCGTCGAGTGCACCTTCGGTGAACACCGCTGCGTGAATGCCCGAGAACGCTTTGATCACCTCAGGGATTGCATGCCGAAGATCTCGCGCAAGGGGCGCCAGCTCGTTTTGGACGTCGGCGCCATGTTGGTGGTGCGTCATTGCAGACTCCTGATCTAGCCAAGGTCGTTCGGTGGCCACTGCACATGATCGCTGGCCGCACGGCTCATCACAAGCGCACGTTGAGCAAGCTCGTCGGCCATCGCTGCGCTGAGGAACGTGTCGAACTCGGCTGCGGGCAACGCCCGCGAGTACAGGTGGCCCTGATGGCGAATGCATCCGAGGGCAATGAGCACGTCGGCTTGGGCACCGGTCTCTACTCCGTCGGCAGTAGCCGTGAGGCCGATCTCGCGAACCAGGCTGATGATCGAGCGCACGATCGCGCGATCGTGGGGATGTGCAGTGAGTGTGTCGATCGAGGTGCGGTCGATGCGTACTTCGTCGAGCGGCAGGCGACGCAACAGGCTGAGCGACGACACGCCCCGAGCGAAATCGTCGAGACACACGCGCACGCCGCGTACACGCAGCGATGCCAAGTTGGCCGCGGCCGCGGTGAGGTCGTCGATGACGGCGGCCTCGGTGACGTCGACGGTGATGAGTGTTGGGTCGACGCCGTTGATCAGTGAGTCGAGAGGATTGTCTTGCCACGAGCGCTCGGTGGCGCGCGGCGGCAGGTTCACCCGGAAGCGGAATCCGTCGGGTAGACCCAACGTGCTGAGCCGACGAATCATGGGCCGTGCTTGTTGCATCACGCTCTCGGTGATTCGCTCGAGCAGACCTGCATCGGCGGCCAACTGCAAGAAGTCGGCAGCGGGCAACACGACGCCGTCGCGGCGCAGCCATCGAGCGAGGAGTTCGGCACCCACAATGGCGCCGGTGGTCGCATCGATCTCGGGCTGGAAGAACGGCACGATGTCGCCCTCGTCGAGTGCTCGGCGCAGCGCCTGCTCTGAGGTCACGCGGTTATCGAGCTCGTTGCGAACCGAGCCGTCGAAGATCTCGACCCGGTTCCGGCCAGCACCCTTGGCTCGATGCAACGCTGCGTTTGCGAAGCGCAACAAGTCGGTGCCGCTGCCGCCGTGGATCGGGCCGATGGCGAGGCCGACGCTGACCGACGATGGAACCTCGCGGCCCTCGGCGTGAATGGGCTGGGCGAGAGTTGCCGTAATGCGTCCGGCAACCGCCATGCTCGCGCCAAGGTCGCAGTTGGGGAGCACCACGATGAACTCGTCGCCGCCGATACGTCCGGCTGTTGCGCCAGAGTCGATGCTTCGCTCGAGTCGATCGGCGATGGCCATCAGGAACTGATCGCCGCCACGGTGGCCGATTGAGTCGTTGATGTGCTTGAACCGATCAAGGTCGAGATAAAGCAAGCCAACCGGAGCCGTGTCGCTGGCCTCGGCGAGTGCTCGCTCGAGTGAGTCGATGGCGCCACGACGGTTGAACAGTCCGGTGAGAGGATCGTGCATGGCCTGATGAGCCAATTGCCCGTTGAGGCCGGCGTAGGCGTTGTTCACGCTGAGCAACAGTTGGTGCTCGCTGGCCAATGTGGAGACGAGGTTCTCGGTGCGCCACTCGAGGCGGATGGCATCGACGGCGCCGCGGTTTGCGATGCGGTGAATCGTGGTGGCGAAGATGAGATAGGCCAAGGCCATCAGCCCGATGCTCATCAGGTGATCGTTTTCTGTGACGACGAGCGCGATGGTGCCGGTGAGGAACAGTGGAACCTCAAAAGCCAAGAACAGGTCGGTGCGCGAGATTGTGAGCAACATCGCGAACGCGCTGGCCCCGAAGGCAAACATGGCGAAGAACAGCAGCAACTCGGTGTTGTTCGAGTTGGGCACGAACAGTGAGCTTCCCCACGCTGCGCCAACCACCGCGGTGGACAAGCGAATGAGTGGTAACGACCGCAATCCGGTGCCGCCGCGAGATCGTTCGAAGCGGTAGCACTCGAGCGCGAGCAGCGCGAGTAGCTCAGTGCCCACGCCGATGAGGCACCAAAATGCGATGCGCCGCGTCGAGATCTGGCTCTGAAACACCAAGCTCATCAACAAAAACGAGGGCATGATGGCCAAATTGCTGGGCAACAGCACCTTTGCTGCTTGGGCCAACGACTCTTGCGACACGCGAGATGGCGGTGCCGTGTCGAGTTGTAGATCGTCTTCCGCCGAAGTCTTCAATTTCCCTACTCAATGTGAGTGATTGACCGCAATGCGTAGAACATACCGAACAATGCTCCCAGAGTCCACCAATTCTTGGCACACTGCTTCGATGACCACCGCAGCGGGCCGGTTTGCGCCTTCCCCCACCGGTGACCTGCACTTGGGCAACTTACGCACGGCACTCGTGGCGTGGCTTTCGGCACGATCGCAGGGCCTCGACTTCATCGTTCGGATGGAAGATCTCGACCGGGTCACGTCGTCGGTGGCCTTCGAGCAGGCTCAATGTGAGGCGCTGACTGCGCTTGGAATCGACGTCGATGGCGAGGTCGTTCGCCAAAGCGACCGGTTTCATCTCTACGCAGCAGCGATCGACGAGCTCACTACGCAGGGTCGAACCTACGAGTGCTTCTGCACCCGCCGCGAAATCCGTGAGGCATCGAGCGCACCTCAGGGACTCGAGGCCCCCGAGGGCCTGTACCCGGGCACGTGCCGCATGCTGAGCACCGAGCAGCGGGCGCACTTTGTGCAACAGGGTCGCCCAGCGGCGCTTCGGCTGAGGGCCCACGAGCAGGTGATTGAGATCACCGACGAGATTCGTGGCCCGGTGCGAGCAGCGATCGACGATGTGGTGTTACGGCGTAACGATGGCGTGGCCGCGTACAACCTTGCAGTGGTTGTCGACGATGCCGCTCAGCACGTGGCCGAGGTGGTGCGCGGTGACGACTTGTTGTCGTCAACACCGCGGCAGGTGATGCTGCAACGTCTGCTTGGGCTTCCGACGCCGCGCTACCGCCATGTGCCGCTGGTGCTTGGCCCTGACGGCGTGCGTTTAGCAAAGCGGCATGGCGCAGTCACGTTGCCACAGCTCGCTGAGCGCGGCATCTCTGCGCAACAGGTACTGGTGATGTTGGCAGCCAGCCTCGGACTCGCCGACGAAGATGAGCCAGTCACCACTCGTGACCTCTTGAGCCGCTTCGACATTCAGCGATTGCCGCGAGAACCATGGGTGCTGCCACCGCATCTGCAACGATCGGTGTCATGACCGATATCGACGACCTGCAGCGAGTGCTCGGCTATGTCGACGCAATCGACGACTCCACCGACATCGCGGCCGTGGGCCCCGACTTGTATGCCGGATCCTTCTGGACCCCCCAGTTCTGCTCGGCCATTATTCGTGCAGCCGAGGCTGTTGGTGCATTCGAGCCGCAGCCCGACGATCCGGTGCCGGGCCACGAGGTATCGCTGGCAGTGCTGAGCCCGCGCTTGTTTGAGCATGTGCAAGCCGACATCGGAATGCGCCTGTGGCCACAGCTCCGCAAGGCCTGGCCCTACATCGATTACTACGGCCTGCGCGATGCGTTCGTCATTCGCTACGCACTTGGCGAGCAAGAGACCCTGCGTATTCATCACGATGTGGCTCAGGTGTCCGCCTCGATCAAACTGAACGACAGCTACGAAGGCGCCGACCTCGAGTTTCCACTACAGGGTTTCTCGAATGGCTCGATGCCGGTGGGTTCGGTGCTCGCGTGGCCGTCGCTGGTGACCCATCCGCACCAAACAAATCAGTTGGTGTCGGGGGTCAAATACGCGCTCACGATCTGGTGCGAACTGCCCGCATACGTTGCCTGACGCAGTGTCGCCGAGGCCCACTCGTGCTCGTGTCGAAAAGTTGTGCGGATGCATACGAAGTGTGCGCGTGCAGACCGCGTTGCAGAGTTAGTCTTGGTCATCAAAACTCGTTCCCGACACGAACGATGCACGTTCGCTAGCGCGAGTTCTCAACACATGACTTGGTCCTCAAGAGCCTCCCGAATTGAAGCCTTCATCGCCCTTGGCGCCGTGGTTGGCGCGCTCACCCTGAGCGCCTGCTCGTCACCGCGCTCCGAGGCCGGCGCACCCCCAAGCGAGACAGTGCACCTCGCACCGTTCAATTCAGGCACGCTGACGCCCCCAGCAACCGATGCAACCGATGCAACCGCCGAGACGGTGCCGGTCACCGAGACGGTTCCGGTCACCGAGCCTGCCCCAACCACCACCACCTTGCCCGCAAACCAGATCTTGGTGGGCGCCTTTCCTGGCACGATTCTTCCCGTCGGCAACGCCGATGGGCCCGACACGGCCGTGATCCAGTTGCGTTTGATCCAGCTCGGCTTCTGGAATGCTCAGGCCAACGGCAAGTACGGTGTCACCACCAAGCAAGCGGTGATGGCGTTCCAGAAGTACAGCGGTATCGAAGCCACTGGTTTGGTCGATGAAGTCACGGCCGCTGCGATTGTGGCGCTAGAGATCAAGGGTCATGGCGCGGCCGACACCGGAACGCTGATTGAGGTCGACAAGGTCCGTCAACTGTTGTTCGTTGTTGTCGATGGTGTGACCCAATGGGTGATCAACGCATCTACTGGTAACGGCTTGCCGTTCGATGAGCCCGACAAGAACTCTCCCGGTGCGCGCAATGTCACCGGTGTGGCGCTGACCCCCGATGGTTTGTGGAAGGTCGATCGCGAGCGCGAAGACGGCTGGTGGAAGGGCGACCTTGGCGATATCTATCGTCCGAAGTATTTCAATAAGGGCATCGCCGTGCATGGTGCCAACAGCGTGCCCAACTATCCGGCCTCGCACGGCTGCGTGCGCGTGAGCGTTCCGGCGATGGACTTCATTTGGGCCAACAACATCATGCCCAAGGGCATGCAGGTGTGGGTGCATAGCTGAGCCAACGTTGCTCGGCACACAGGTGACAGACTCTCACCCGTGTTGAACGTTCTCGGGCCGCTACGGCCATGGCAAGACCCGAACACGGTGGCCCTCGGCCGCTTGTCGATGCGGGTGCCAACAGTTGCTCAAGCCGACATTGCCAGTGCACGCGCGGGCGACCGCGCCGCATCGAAGTGGTGGCGCAGTCTCAATGGTTCGTGGAAGTTGCGCGTGTTCGACACGCCCGACTCGGTGCCGTCTACGGCAACCAACGCAGTGCTCAACACCGATGCGTGGCAGTCGGTTGCGGTGCCTGGTAACTGGACACTGCAAGACACTGGCGACCTGCCGCACTACACCAACGTGCAGATGCCATTCGCCGGGCCACCACCTCGTTTGCCCGAGCGCAATCCCACGGGTGTCTACCGACGCACGGTGCAGGTGCCAGCCAACTGGTCGCGCAATCGCCGAGTCGTGCTTCACGTCGGTGGCGCCGAGAGTGTGCACGCGGTCTACATCAACGGTTCGTTCAGCGGATACGGAACCGATAGCCGTCTCGCAAGTGAGTACGACATCACCGATCTTGTTGTGCCTGGCGAGAACACGGTGGCAATCGTGGTCATGCGTTACAGCGCCCAGAGCTACGTAGAAGACCAAGATCAGTGGTGGATGGCCGGCCTGCATCGCGAGGTGTTTATTGAGTCACGCGCGGCCACGCATCTCAGCAACCTTCGCTGCGACGCCGACCTGCGCGTGGCCGATGGTGTCGGCCAACTCACGGTGACCTCGTCGATTTCGTTTGCCGATACGCCCGAGCGCGGATGGACTGTGCGCACCACGCTCGAGACGCTGGGCGGCAAGCGCGTCGGTAAGCCCGTTGTCGCCGCGGTGCCGCACGCTTTCTACCGCGCCTACATCTTCGAGGGCTATCGGGCCACGGCTGCATTTGAGGTTGCCGATGTTGCGCCATGGTCGGCCGAGCACCCCAATCGATATCGCGTGATTGTCGAGTTGCTGGGTCCCGACCAAACGGTTCGCGAAGTACACGCCCAACTGATTGGGTTTCGCCATGTTGAGGTGAGCAATCGTCAGTTGCTTGTGAATGGTCAGCCGGTGTGGATCTTCGGAGTCAATCGCCACGACCATCACCCCACGCGCGGCAAGGCGGTCACCTACGACGACATGCGCGCCGACCTCGTGCTGATGAAACAGCACAACGTCAACTCGGTTCGCACGTCGCACTACCCCAACGATCCGCGCCTGCTTGACCTGTGTGACGAACTCGGGCTCTACGTAGTAGACGAAGCCAACATCGAGAGCCACGCGTACAACACCTCGTTGTGCCACGACGATCGTTACCGCGCAACATGGCTCGCTCGCGGCTCGCGCATGGTCGAGCGCGATGTGAACCATCCCTCAATCATCATGTGGTCGCTGGGCAACGAGAGCGGTTATGGCGCGAACCACGATGCGTTGGCCGGATGGATTCGGCACAACGATTCGTCGCGCCTGTTGCACTACGAAGGCGCTTCGTTTCATGCCGGCTGGGGCGACGGTGGTCGCCTCGCTACCGATGTGGTGTGCCCGATGTATGCGCCAATCGACGCCATCGTGATGTACGGCCGCGACAACCTTGGCGATCGTCCGCTCATCTTGTGCGAGTACAGCCACGCAATGGGCAACTCGAACGGATCATTGGCCGATTACTGGGATGCCATCACCACCACGCCAGGTCTGCAGGGCGGCTTCTTGTGGGAATGGAAAGACCACGGGCTCACTCAGACCCTGCCCGATGGCACCAAGCGCTTTGCCTATGGCGGCCTGTTTGGCGACACGCCCAACGACAGCAACTTCGTGGCCGATGGACTCATCTCGGCCGACATGATTCCGCATCCGGCGATGCGCGAAGTTGCGTGGGTCTATCGCCCCGTCACCGTCACGGCGGCGAAGCGCAAGAACGTGATCACCGTTTCGAACCGACAGTCGTTTAGCGATCTTTCTGCGTTGCGCGCGATGTGGAGCTTGCACGTAGATGGCGAACTCGTGCAGCAGGGCGAACTTGTTGTTGGGGCGTGCAGCCCGCACAGTTCCATCACGGTGCCATTGCCGTGCGCGGTGCCCGACGGTAACCACGACGTTGCGTTGTCAGTGCGTTGGTTGCAGCGTCGATCGAGCACGAGCGTTGGCGCAGGCCATCTCGTGAGTTGGGATCAAGTGGTGTTGCGTCAGGCTCGCCGGGCGCGAGCGCCCAAGCCGTTGGGTCGGGGCGACGCTCCGCTGACACCAGTTGAGCGGTTGCTCACTCAGCCAGTCAGCTTGAACCTATGGCGTGCTCCGGTAGACAACGACGGCTTTAAGTTGACCATCGATTTGTCGAAGCAGATTCGCGGACTTGGGCCAGCGCTCGGGTCGTGGATGCTTGCCGGCGTGCACACGCGCCCAGCCGGCGAGTTGGTGCAGCACAGCGTCGAGCGCGTTGTGGGCGACGATCAATCGGTCACGTATCACCACACAGTTCAGGTGCCTGCCGAACTTGCCGACCTGCCCCGCGTCGGCGTTACGTTTCAATTGCCGGCCAGCTTCAGCGAAGTGCGTTGGTTTGGCTGCGGCCCCCACGAGAACTACCCCGACCGTAAGTCGAGCGCGATGCGCGAGGTCTGGCAGCAGCCCATCGATTCGTCGCCGTATCTCGTACCGCAAGAGTTTGGGCTGCGCACCGACTGCAGTTGGTTCGAGTGCATCGACAAGCGCGGGCGTGTGGTGCGTGTCGAGTCGGTGGGCGAATCGCTGTTGCACTTTTCTGCAACTCGCCATACGCCGGCGCAGTTGTTTGAGGCACGACACGACAGCGAACTGGTTCGAAACTCAGATCTGGTGGTGTGCGTAGACATCGCACATCGCGGCCTGGGCACAGCGAGCTGCGGTCCTGATGTGCTTGCTCAGTATCGGCTCACTCCGGGCACGTATCGCTTTAGCTACCGGCTGTCGGGTCGGCGCGACGCACCCGCAAGCGACGATCGGAAGCGGTGAGGCATTCGCCGCTTTCGAGATCGAAACGCCAACCGTGCAAGGTGCAGACCAAGGTTTGACCTTCTACTTCGCCGAACACGCTGAGGTCGGCTTGCCGATGCGGGCATACTCGTTCGACGATGTAGCCACCAAGCTCGATTTCTTCGGACCCATCGGGTGGGTCGAGTTTGCGACGGGCTTCGGCTTCGGCCCGACGCATGCGCTCGACCGACAAGCTCTTGAAGAAGTTGTAGAGGTATTCGTTGAAGGCACCATGGCGCCATGCCCGAAAGCGGCACGACAAGAACAACGCGTTGCTCCAATCGACAGCGCGATCGGCCACCACGGTCTCGACGAGCTCGCGCTGAATCTCGAATCGAAAGCGATAGGGCTCGTCGTTGAATTCGCGGATCTGGCCAGCAGGAAAGTCGATGATGATCTCAAGGTCGCCGATGCGCATTAGACAGTTGGCGCCAACTGCTGAGCGCAGCGTTGGGGCCATTGCCAACAACGGTTCCCACCATGCCTTCAGCGTTTGCAACAAGTTGGTGGTTGGCGGATGCCACGATGCCTTGGCCTGCTTGAGCCACGGCGCCCAGTCACTTTGGTACTGCGTGAGGTAGCCGAGTTTGTCGGTGAAGATTGCCTGCACATCGGCCTCAGCGATTGGATGCTGCACGGTGCAACCCTGCGGCGTGATCTCGATTGCGGTGCCGGGAATAGCCAGCAAACCGTTGCGGCCTGCGGCGGTGAGTTTGCTGAGGAACGACATCTGATCGGGGAAGATGCTGAGCTCGTCGCCCGTAATCATGTTGAACTGAAACAGCTCAGGGTCGAGGAAACATGGCGGCCCAGCGCTAGGAACCACTGCTTTGGCGTTGATCTCGTCGACGTATTTGAGCGACCGAGTGAACTGGCTATCGACTTTTGCGTCGATGAGTTCGCGCATGCGCTCGGGGGTCTCTTCGTAGACCATTGGGTACCAGATGGCGCCGCTGTATTGCAGCCAGTGCAGATCGACAGGACCGTGCTGACGCAGCGCATCGAGATCGGTAGTGCGGCAGTCGTTCTGATTGAACAGACGCGTTTGGCCATCGCTGACCATCAGGCTTGAGTCGCCGCCAGGGCCGTCGGTGATTGAAGTCTCCACGTGAATGGCCACAGTCATGCCGCCCAGGTTCAGCTCTTCGCGATCGACCGTGCGGATGATGTTGTTGAAACCAAGGGCGCGCATATGGCGCTCTAGCTCGCGAGTTGGGAAGCCGGGAATGAGCACGGTGGTGTCGCGGCTCATGTGGGTGGCGAGCCACGAATCGTCGAGGTGATCGCCGTGCAGATGCGAGATGTAGAGGTAGTCGGCGTTCTCGATACGGCTCAGCAGATCGGCAGACAATTGGTCGTTACGCGGAAAGACAAACCAACTGGCAAAGAACGCTGGATCGAACCATGGGTCGCAGGTGATGGACCCGAATTCGGTTTCGATGAGGATGCCGGCATGGCCGATGGATGTTGCCCGCATGGGCGATTCCGATCAGGCCACTGGCGGATCAGTGAATTGCTGACCGGCGCGTGACACGTGCTCGGTCCACTGGTTGGCGTCCCAGTAGCGCAACTCGAAGCGGCCAGCCGGATCGGCGTACCAACCTGCTGGAACAGCAGGAGCTACTGCGGCAGCGGCCACGACAGCTTCGGGTTCGGCGGCTGCTACTGCAACTGGAGCGACAACTTCGGGCTCGGGCTCGGCGACAGCTGCCCAACCGGCAGGCTCTGTAACGGCTTCGGCGGGTGTCTCGACTGGTGCTACTTCGGGGGCAGAGTCGCCAGCAACAGCTTCGACGATTACTTCGGCGGGTGCTGCTTCGACTGCAGCAGCGGCAGGAGCGCTGGCGGCTGGCGTAGCCGCACCGACTGAACGGCTCAAGAATGCAGTGACATCGCCGCCGGTGGGAACAATCGCCACCACGGCCCAACCTTCGCTGGACTTCTCGGTGAGTTTCGCGGCGAGGCCTGCTGGGTCATAGGACGATGTGCTAACGGTGATGTACTCGTACATGGCCAAGACTTTACTGGTCGCTGGCGTTACCGCGTAACGGGCACCGAAAATGATCTGCGGTGTTAGTTGGGCGCGACGAGCTCGGCGACGTTGGTATCGGTGGGTGCGCCGTCGTGCACGATCTCGCCATCGCGCAATGCGATGAGTCGGCTGACTCGCTCGACATAGGTGAGTTCGTGGGTGGCAACCACCAAGCTGGCGCCGTCGGCAGCGGCCTGATCGAGCAGTTCGAGCAGTGCGACTTTGCCCGCAGCATCGAGGCCAACGAACGGTTCGTCCACGAGCAGCAGTTCGAATGGGCGAACGAATGCCAACGCGATGGCGGCCTTCTGGCGAAGTCCGCGGCTGAAGGTGTTGGGCAAATCGTCGGCTCGGTCGTAGAGCCCGAGATGGTCGAGCAGATCGGCGGCCACCTGATCCCATTCGTCGACACCGTGTAAGCGAGCAATGAACTCGAGGTGTTCCCACAACGACAGGTCGTCGTAGAACGATGGCGTGTCCGAGAGATAGGCCAGCGCGCTGCGTGCGGCCGGTGTGCCCGAGGCGTGACCCATGATGTGCACGGTGCCGCCGGTGGGGTCGAGCAGTCCGGCTGCCATGCGGATGAAGGTTGTCTTGCCGCTTCCGTTGTGGCCCACCACAGCAACGCGTTGGCCCTCGGGGATATGCAATGTGAGCGGCGCCAGCGCGGGCCGGTCGCCGTAGTCCTTGGTGAGATCGTTGGCGGCAAGCGCGCCAGTGGTGATGCGCTCAACCTTGACCGTGGCCGTCGACTCTGGGCCGGCCGCTTTCGAGGCTGGCTTCGGATGCCGGCTGGCCGGCTTTGGGTGACGACTTGTTTGGTTCGAGGCCACTGTTAGCTCCTGGTCAACTCTGAACGGGCGGCGCGCTGTTGCGCACTTGCTTGCTTGCCCTCGGCCATGAAGGCGTTGAACTTGATCTTCCATGCATCGCGGCGGCGTACCCACCAACCGATGAAGGCACACAACATGAGCTGTGCAACGGCAATACGAATGGCGGCAGCGAATTCGGACGAGCTGCTGCGATGCGCCGCTCGCACGGCCAGCACACCAGCGCTACCAATGGTGGAGACAACCAGCGGTAAGAGCATGCGCACGATGGTGGTCATGCCGCTCATCTCGGGTGGCATCATCGTTTGCTCGACCGCCGAACTCGTCATGTCGGGCGCATCTTTGACGATGCTGACCGCTGCACCAGCGGCTCCGGCCCAAATCGTTGGCAGCACTAAGACAGCAGCGATGGCCGCAGCGCCAGACCCCTTGAGTACTGCCACGGTTGCAACAGCGAGCGCCGCAAATGGCAGCAGCGCCAACAGAGGAGCTGCGGTGTGGCGCAACAACAGCGCGCCGCGCTCGTGCGGAAGTGAGGACATGCGATCGGGTTGATCGATCTCTTGCGACAGGGGCTCTAGGGCCTCCATACCAAGCAA
The DNA here is from genome assembly GCA_026393695.1 of Actinomycetota bacterium. GTDB lineage: Bacteria > Actinomycetota > Acidimicrobiia > Acidimicrobiales > Ilumatobacteraceae > WLMZ01. Next base: position 2,324 of record JAPKZR010000066.1, on the reverse strand, counting down.
GAACAACAGGCCGCCGCTCACAAGAAATAGCGCTGTAGTGCCATCGAACGCAGCAACCTGACACACTGCCGCGCCCATTGCCATCATCGACATGCGCAACAGACGCGACACGGGGAAGCGCAGCAGGCTGTGCCAGCCGCGGCGCCAGACGACCCCCGAGGTTCCGCCGCGACGCAACCGCACCCATGGCTTGGCGCGGGTGTTTTCTTGGCTGAGCTGGCGCCGCAGCAACATCACCGTTCGTAGGTCTTGCATGGTGACGGCGAAGTGGAGTTGAGCGACGAGACCGCTGCGTCGCGCCAGCGCATCGAGTGATGTGCGTCGTAGCAAGAGCAAGCCGATGGCCAGCAGAGCGAGCGTGAGTGCGGGAGCGATGAGATCGATGCCTCGTTGGCGCATACCCCACAGCGCAAGACTGCCGTTGAGGTTGGCTGGCCCGACGATGTGCTGGGCAATGGCCGCGCCTTGCCACGCGATGCCCGCAGCACCGATGAGCGAAGCCAGCCACCGGGGCACGCGCAGAGCGTGCGCCGTAAGCGCGGCGCCGATGAAGAGCACCGACAGCGTTGCCCCAAAGGCCGCGCCGGTACAGGTCCATGAGGCGACGGATCCGGGCAGCCGGCGTCCGGCAAGCTCGCCTGCGAGCGCGCCGACGATGAGACCCGAGAATGCGGCGGATCGCGCCCGCTGCGATGCGGGACGCAGCAGTGCGGATCGACGGTCTACCGGCGACAGCAACACATGGCGAACGTCGGCGTCTTCGATTGCCAAGGGCCCGCCTCGGCTGCCGCTGCGGATGCCTGCAGCGAACGCGATGACAGCAAACATGCCCAACACGGCAGGGCCATTGCGGAAGATTTCGGCAACCGTGCTGTCGGCGACTTTTGAGTCTTTGACAAAACCGGAGAGCCACAGAGCGCTTCCGCCAAACGCGAAGGCGACGAGGTATACGCGGTAGGCGGCTTCGAACCAGTCGAGTTCGGCCATTCGATTCTTACGCCGAGCGCGGCGAAGGTCGCCGAGTGGGTCATTGGCGCGAGAGGTTGGCATGCCTGAGCGACGCTAGCGGCCGGGGCCAGTTTCTACGGGGTGGGCGGCATCGCTCGACCAACCGCTGAAGCTGGCGACATAGAGCCGCGCGGGTGCGAGACCCGCTTGCTCGATGGCGAGGATGTTCACGCACGTAGAGACTCCGCTGCCGCAGTAGGCCACCACGTCGGCAGCGTCGGCCACACCAAGTGCTGAGAAATGTTGGTGCAACTCGTGCGCTGGGCGAAAGCATTTGGTGACTGGATCGAGAGCTGCGGCAAATGGTGCACTCACGGCGCCGGGCACATGACCGGGGCGCGGATCGATAGCGGTGACCTCGCCGGTGAAGCGCTCGTACGACCGTGCGTCGATCACGACCCCACGATCAGAGGCAGCGAGTTCGGCGGTTTCGTCGGCCGTGGCAAAGCGTTCGGCGGGCCACGGGGTCTCAGTGAAGGCAGCGGGGGCGGCCGCGGGCTCGTCGCCCGTAACGAGTGCGCCGCTCCATGCGCCGATACCGCCGTTGAGCACAGCGGCATTGCGGCCGATCATGCGCAGCATCACAACGAGGCGGCCAGCGGTCATGCCCCCGGTGTCGTCGTATGCGATGACCGTGCTGTGGTCACTGATGCCCAAGTTGCTCATTGCAGCGGCGAACGCCTGCGGCGTTGGGAACGGATGGCGGCCTTCGCTGGCTGGCAGATCGTGGGCCGCCAACTTGGTGTCGAGATCGACGAACACGGCGTCGGGCAGATGACCGGCCGTGAACTCGTTGTGGGCGTTTCGTCCGTCGAGGTACCAACGCACGTCGGCGAAGACCGCGTCGGGGAACTCAGCGAGTTCGTCTACTGACACGATGGGGTTGATCATGCATTGCCTTCTTGGTGATGCCCGAGGGCTTCGGCCTCGGCGAGTACGTCGCGAAGGGGACGACCGAGAGCAAGCGCTGCGGTAGCTGCGTCGTCGTGTTCGACCTTCACCCGACCAGCGGCGCGCTTGATGCGAATCGTGTGGCCCCCGACGACCACCGCTGCTTCGGCACGCGCTTGGGGCCAGCGTTCGAGCGTTGTGCCGCGCACACCGAGTGATCCGGTTTCGCTGATGAGTACTGCGGCGACGGACTGGCTCACGGCAGGCTCGCATAATGCGTGCACGGTGTGTGCTGGCCGACCCTTCTTCATCACGATGGGCGTGGCCCACGCGTCGTGAGCACCCGCGTTGAGTAGCGCTGCGATGGTGTGGGCAATGACCTCGCCGGTGGCATCGTCGAGGTTGACCTCGAGCAGTCGCACCGG
>JAPKZR010000153.1 GCA_026393695.1 Actinomycetota bacterium | reverse complement strand
GCTTGTTCCGAGCGGAAGCATCAGCGCAATATCGAGTACGCGGCCACGCCTTCCGAGCGCAGCGATTGCGAGTGACGCGGTTGTGCCGATCACCAAACTGATGGCGGTTGCAATCACGGCAAACCGTAACGAAGTGCCAAGCGATGCCAATGGGTCGACGATAACGCCGGTGGTGGGGCGAGCAGGTTGATCTGTTGAGGCGCCGAACACGCCCCGCCACGCCGCGAGCGAATGCCCGCCGGTGGTTCGCAGACTTCTCTCGATGAGCGCCATCAGTGGTGCGGCGATCGTGACGACAATGGCCGCCGAGGTGAGCGCGACGAGCGAACGTTGCCGTGAAGTTCGCGCCCGCTGACGCTGAGCCAAGGGCTGTAGCTGAAGACCGCGGCGGTGGCGCGATTGAATATGTGCGAACCATGCAACGGCAACGCCAAGCAGCAGCAACTGTGCGACCGAGAGCACTGCGGCCACGCTGATATCTCCGAGGCGTGTGGCGCGCTGCCAGATCTCGACCTCGAGCGTGGTGTGCGCCGGTCCACCGAGCAATCGCACAACACCGAACGATGTGAACGTGAACAAGAACACGATGCTCGCCGACGCGTAGATGGCGGGTGCCAACAACGGCAGGGTGATCTCGCGCATTGTGCGTAGCGGCGAGGCGCCAAGTGTTCGTGCCGCGCTGGCGAGATCGGTGGGTAGTTGCTGCCACAAACCCCCAACGCCGCGAACGACGACGGCAATGTTGAAGAACACATGAGCGAGCACGATCGCAGTCACGCTTTGGTCAAGTGAGTCGGGCAGCAGTGCCAAGAACGCGGCGCCCACCACCACCGTTGGCAGCACGAAGGGCACCGTGACGAGTGCGGTGATCAGCCGCCGGCCGGTGAACTCGTAACGCGCCAAGAGGTACGCGGGGCCGAGTCCCAAGACAACCGTGAGTGCCGTGCTGAGCAACGCCTGCCACGCTGTGAACCACACGACGTGGCGGATGGTGGGGTCGTGCATCGCGGCACGCATCGAATCGAGAGTGAGGGTTTGGCTCAGTAGCGAGACAACCGGCCACAGATACAAGACGGCGAAGAACAGCGAAGCGGGAGCGGCGAGCGCAAGGAGCAGCAGGCGGGGCAACCGGTTCGAGGAGTTCATGTCACCTCACCACGAGGTTGGTCCACGTGGTGATCCAGTCCTTCGAATTTGCTTCGATGTCGTTGGGCGACACGACCAGCGGATCCGTGGGACGCACAGCGAAGTCGTTGAACTCCGCAGGCAGCACAGCCTCGGTTCGTGCCGGATACACAAACAGGGTGAGCGGCAGCAGCTCTTGAAATGATTTCGACACGAGGTAGTCGATCAACGTGCCAGCAGCAGTTGGGTATTTGGTGCCGCGCAGCACGCCCGCAAACTCCACCTGATGAAAGCAGGTTGAGTCGACAACGCCAGTAGTGGCTCGGTCTGGGCGAGGGTCGGCAAAGATCACTTCGGCGGGTGGGCTCGTGCCGTAGCTGACAACCAGCGGTCGGTCGCCTTTTCCGGTGGAGCCAGAGAACTGTTCGTAATACGCCAGGTCCCAGCTCTCGACGACCTTCACGCCGTTAGCGCGCAGCGAGGTCCAGTACTGCTGCCATGCGCTGTCGCCCTTGTGGGCAATGGTGGCCAGCATGAACGCAAGGCCCGTGGAAGACGCTGCGGGGTTTTCGACGACCAACAGATCTTGGTACTCAGGCTTGAGTAAGTCGTCGAGGCTTGCAGGTGGGTCGAGGTTCTTCTGCTCGAACCAAGCAATGTCGTAGTTCACGCACACGTCGCCTTCGTCAACCGGTGTGACCAAGTTGCCGGAGACCAACGCCGCTGCCGTCGGCTCGAGCGCTGCGAGTTCGGACGACTTGTAGGGCGAGAAAACCTGCGCCTGCTGGGCCCGCGCCAACAGCGTGTTATCGATGCCCCACATCACGTCGCCCTCGGGGTTTCCGGCCGTGAGCGCCGCCTTCGACAACATCGTTCCAGCGTCGCCCGCAGTGACAATCTTGACTGCAATGCCAGTGCTCTTGGTGAAGGCTTCGAACGAGTCGGGCTTGAGACTGAACGAGTCATAGGTCACGAGCGTGAGCGACGCCGGCGCTACCTCGGCCGCCGGCTTCGAGTCGCTACCGCATGCAGATGCTGCAAGGGCGAGCGCCAGCGCGGTTACTGCGAGTCGGTTCATACTTGGCCTCCGAAATGAAGTGGGAACACCACGGTGAGCACACCGGCGCGAACGCGAACCCGGAGCTCGTTGGTGGTAGTGCGGTTGCTCACTCCAAGGCTCGACCCAGGTTGCAGCTCGGCATCGCTCAACGGCCACAATCCGCCGTCTACATCGATGCCCGAGCAGGCTCCGTGTAGCGCAAGGAGTGAGAAGGTCGCGTCGAGCTCTGTGGAAAACGTGATGACTCGCGGCGCGTGCAGCACACTGATCAACGTTGTGTCCCAACGCGCCGACACCGTTGCGAACGCCTCCATTGAATGGTGGCCGAGCGCGGTAATCGCTGCGATTGAGTGGTCGAGTCTGTCGCCGCCGCCGCCGAGCAGTACAACGTCGGTGGCACCCGACGTCCGTGCAGCGGCGAGCGCAAGCTCGGTGTCGGTGCTGTCTTTATCGGGCGAGTACCGCTCGATTTCGATTCCCTCAGCCGTGGCCCATGCCAACGTTTCGGGGTTCGCCGAGTCGAAGTCGCCGACCACCAAATGCGGTCGAAGTCCGGCGGCGACGGCATGGTCCAGGCCTGAGTCGGCGGCGATGATGTACGCGTCTGCCGGAAGGCCAACGAGGCTTTCGGGCGACAATGCAGAGCCGCCGACGATCACGAGAGCAGTTCGAGAAGATGGCACGTGAGTTCCCTTCGCTGGCATTACCCAGAGCAGGTTGAAGGGTCGGCGCTGGCGTGCACCCTCTCAGCCCGCCGAACCTGCGAGCTCCCCGTGTGTTGACTGCTCACGCTAGCGCCAGGTTGCCAATCCGCTATGGTCAAACCCATGCCAAGTGACTTTGCAATGAAGACCATGAACGCCGTTCACCGCTGCCTCCTGAAGGTCAGCTTCGGCAAGGTGGGTTGGACCGCTGGCAATATGCCGGTGCTCGAACTCACCACCATCGGCCGCAAGAGTGGTCAGCCGCGTTCGGTGATGCTTACGTCGCCATTGCAAGAGGGCGACAACATTGTGATCGTCGCGTCTCGTGGTGGCGACCCCACGCACCCGGCTTGGTTTGTGAACCTGCGCGACAATCCGCAGGTGCAGGTGGCCTACAAGGGCGCGCCCACGAAGGCAATGATCGCCACGGTTGCTTCGTCTGAGGAGCGTGCACGGATGTGGCCAATCGTGACCGCTACGTATAAGAACTACGCGGGCTATCAGACCAAGACCGACCGCGAGATTCCTCTCGTGGTGCTTTCGCCAGCGAGCTAGTTCGTTCCTTCGTCCCGGCTTGCGCAGCAGCACGTCGATGAACTGGGCGGTGACCTCAGGCTGGAGCGACGCGATATAGGTCGGGCTCGATATAGATCAGGCCCACCGTTGGCACACGTGAGCGAACTACGCGCTCGACGCCATCGACTGCAGCGGCGAGTTCAGCCATCGTGAGGTCTCTAGCGAACTCGACCTTGACCGCCACGAGTAGTTCTTCGGGCCCGAGATGCAGGGTGCGAATATGAATCAACCGGTTGACCAATGGCGCCGACGTGATTGCATCGACAACCGCGTTTTGGTCCGTTGCTGTTGCTGACTCGCCGATGAGCAACGCCTTCATGCGTATCGCGAGGATCACAGCGATGACACCGAGCAGCACGCCGATAGCGATGGAGCCCAACGCGTCCCAGCGGGCGTTGTCGGTGATCTTGCTCATCACCACACCGAATAGCGCGAGTAGCAAGCCGAGCTCGGCGCCCACGTCTTCGAGGAGCACCACCGGTAGCTCGGGTTGTTTTGCAGTACGAACGAAACGCCAGTACGACATGTCGGCTGGCTTGAGGCGTTTGGCCTCGGTCACGGCTGTAAAAAGCGAGTAGCTCTCGAGCGCAACAGCGGCCAGCAGGATCACGATTGCAACGCCGATGTTCTCGGCAGCATGCGGGTGAATCAGCTTCTGGATGCCCTCGTATAACGCGAACATTCCGCCGCCAGTGAAGAGCACCAGCGCCACGACGAAGGCCCAGAAATAGCGCTCGGTCCCGAAGCCGAACTGGTGGTGCTCAGTTGCGGGTCGCCGGGCCCGCTTGCCGCCGAGCATGAGCAGTGCCTGATTGCCGGTGTCGGCAAGTGAGTGGGCTGCCTCAGCGAGAAGGCCCGCAGATCCAGTAATGAGGAAGCCAGCGAACTTTGCAACTGCAATGCCGAGGTTCGCGAAAAATGCTGCGGTGATTGCTTTCTTACTGCCGTCTTGCACCCCTCAAGGTTGCCATACTTGGGTGGCGAGAGCCGCAACCGCGACGAATGAAAGAGGAGTGGCATGGGTCAGCTTGATGGTCGTGTGGCGTTAGTGACCGGTGGGGGCCGAGGCATTGGCCGGGGTATCTCTGAGCTGTTGGCAACGCACGGTGCGACGGTCGCCGTGAACTATCGCCGCGATGCTGAGGCTGCCGCCGAAACGGTTGCGGGCATTGTTGCCGCTGGCGGTTCTGCCGCGGCGTTTCAAGCTTCTATCGACGACGCCGAGGCAGATCGCGTGATGGTCGAAGCGGTCATCGCCGAGTTCGGTTACATCGACCTTTTGGTGTGCAACGCGGGCATAGCGTCCCGCGGCCAAGCAGTGGCCGACACCGACCCGGCCGAGATGCAGCGCGTTGTGGCTACTCATGCCTTTGGCGCGCATCACCTCTCCCGTCTCGTCTTGCCCTCAATGCGTCAGCGCGATCGTGGCGACATCGTGATGGTGTCCTCAGTGGCCACATCGCACATGGGCCCCAATGGCGCTCCGTACAACATGGGCAAAGCTGCGCTCGAAGCTCTTGCGCTCACGTTGGCCAAAGAAGAGCGCCGTAACGGCGTGCACGTGAACATCGTTGCGCCGGGTTTAGTTGAGACCGATATGGGCGTGCGGCTGGCTCGGGCGATGACTGGCGACCGAGACATGCGCGATCTGCGCGGCCTCGATGCCAGCTCTGCGTTCGGCCGGGTGTGTCAGCCGGTCGATGTGGCCAACGTGGTGTTGTGGTTGTGCAGCGAGGGCGCCGGGTACGTCACTGGTCAACGTATTGAGTGTGACGGCGGCGGTCCTGGGTGAGCCGGTCCGACCACTGAGCCGGTAGCGTTTTTGCCGTGAGCCAAATTTCAGCGCAAGTCGAAAACGATCAGATCATTTCGGTGACCTCAGCAGCGCATACGCAGATCATTCAGATGCGCGACGACGAGCCTGAAACCGATCGACTCGGGCTTCGGCTCGAGATCATCAGCGATCCAGGCGCCGACTTTCGCTACGACCTGTCGTTTGAAATCACCACCAAAGCTGCGTTCACCGATGAGGTGCGCACCCACGATGGCCTCAAGATCATCATCCCCGCCAAAGACATTGAGCAGCTCAAGGGCGCCACTCTCGATCTCACCGATTCGCAGGGTCTCGTCATTCGTAACCCCAACAAGCCGTTGGCTCCCTCGATCGAGGGTCTTGTTCGCGACGACGCATTGTCGGCCGAGATCGAAGCCATCATCAGCGTCGAGGTCAATCCGGCGCTTGCCGCTCACGGTGGCTTTGTCACCTTTGTTGGCCACGACGAAGCCGGTACCGCGTTTCTCACAATGGGCGGCGGTTGTCACGGCTGCTCAATGAGCCGCATGACCATGCTCGATGGTGTGCAGACCACCATCGTCGAACAAGTCGAAGGCATCGATCAGGTCAAAGACATCACTGATCACACCAGCGGCGAGAACCCGTACTACCACTGAGCATCAGCGTGGCTCATTCGTGGGCGTGGTCCATGTGTCGGTGGGGTTCAGCCCCAGCGCACTTTCACGTTCTCGCGAAAAGTATCGAGCACTGAGCCGTCGCCGTTGACGACCAGCGAGTCGAGGCCGCGGCGGTTCCACAACGCTTCGTAGATGTCTGAGCTCGTTCCGCTCACGGTGCAGTCGGCGTCGCCAGCAGTTCGCACAGTGACCGGCGTTTGATCGCTGATCGTGACGCGCCAAGCCGAGGCGACATCGGTTGGGGCCACCTGCAACACGACCGTGTCGGCGCTGCGCAGGGGAGTGCGCTTGCGTGGCACGAATCCGGTGAGCATCTCGTCGATTCCATCGGCTGCGAGCGCAACCGGAATCGGTGAGCTTGGTCCGCCCGCCAGTTCGGCGTCGATGCGGTGGATGACCGCTTCGAGCGACTGTCGACGCGCCCAGAACAACAATGGCGATGGTGGGTCTTCGAGGAAGCGGAAGCATTCGACATCGGGGTCGGCATTGCGCAACGTGTTGCTGAGCAAGGCCGCTCCAGCGACGAACCAATTCATCAGCTCGGCATCGTCGGGGAGCGCGCCGAGAAAATCGCCCACGCCGTTCGCAGGGTTGGTGACCTGATTGCGAACGATCGCTGCCGTCCAGCGCTGTACCTCACCAAGGTGCAGCACGAGTTCACGCATCGACCACTCGGGGCATGTTGGCAACGACGCATCGAACCCAGCGGCAGTGGCTGCTACGGCCAGCATCTCGCTGTTTGTTTCAAGCGCTGCAAGGTAGTCGTCAAGGTTCATCGTGGCTCCTCAGTGATGCGGTTCGCAGCCACAGTAGAGCCACCCGCCCCGCCCGCCCCGCAGTTGCATGGGCGCGATTTGGGACAGCAACTGTCCCAAATCGCGCCCATGCAGATTGTTTCGAAGGCGAAGTGGCCTACAGTGCGGTCATGCTTGACGGATTGGGATCGTTGTACGCATCGGCACGCGCACGAATCACGGAGATGACAGCCGCTCTCTCCGACGACGCGGCCAATCAGACCTGCCCGGCCACTCCTGAGTGGACCGTGCACGACGTGATAGCCCACCTGCGCGGCATCACCGAAGATGTGCGCACAGGCAATCTCGACGGGGTGACCACCGACCCATGGACTGCCGCGCAGGTTGCGCGTCACCAACACACGAGCCTCAGCGATCTGCTGGCCGGATGGACCCAGGACGCTCCGATACTCGAATCGGTGCTGTCTTCTGGAGAGCCGGACGTACCGATCCGGGCAGTGTTCGATTTGTATGCGCACGAGGCCGATCTGCGTGGAGCGCTTGGTCTCGAGGCCTCGCTTCCCGAGAACTTTGGCCAGTGGGCAGTACCGATTATCGCTGGCGGATTCGTTGCCAATGTGCAAGCAGCCGGACTTTCAGCGGTTCGGGTGGTCACCACCGAAGGCGACGAGATTGGTGCATCCGATGCGCCAGTTACTTTGCGGGCAAGCCGTTTTGAGTTGTTCCGGTCATTGCTCGGACGTCGAAGTGCCGCACAGGTGGCCGCGTACGACTGGGGAAACATCGATCCCACGCCGTACCTCAAACACTTCTTCACGTTTGGCCCACGTGACACAGACCTCGTTGAGTAACTAGTCGGTCAGGCTCGCTGCGGACCACGAATGAGGTGACCTGGCAAGGCGCCAGTGAACTCGTCGCTGTCTACGGTTTGCACACCGGCCACGAACGTGGCGCGATAACCACGAGCCTTCTGCACGAGTCGTCGGCCCTGTGCCGGTAGATCGAAGGCCATGCTCGGCATTTCGAACGCCAGCGCGTTGTAGTCGATGAGGTTGAGGTCGGCCCGCATCCCGGGTGCCACAAGGCCGCGATCGTTCAGTCCGTAGAGCTCGGCCGTCTGTCGGGTTTGGCGATGCACAACATGCTCGAGACGAAGCAGCGGCCCTCGTGAGCGATCGCGGGTCCAGTGAGTGAGCATGAATGTTGGCGTGCCGCCGTCGCAGATAGCCCCGCAATGTGCGCCGGCATCACTGAGCCCCATGCGGGTGCGGTGATGCTGGGTTGCCTCGTAGGTCATCGAGAGATCGCCATAGCTGTAATTGAAGAATGGCGCGTAGATCATGCCGTTGCCGCTCAGGCTGGTGAGCTGATCGAGCAACAGTTGCATCGCAGGCACACCACGGGCCTGAGCGTGGGCAAGCACCGAGGCGTTTGCATCGGGCTCATAATCGATGCTGGCGCCATCTACCGGATAAATGCGGTCGAGCTTGTTGAGCACAGCCGAGCGAAACAGCCCACCATCGTCGGGCACTTCGTTAATGATGCGATGCCGACGGCCAGGCTCGCTGAGCGCCACGAGACGCTCGGGCATTGGCAGATGCGCAATCTCGCTATACGCAGGGTGAAACAGCAGTGGGTGCACGCTGCCGTGCAGGCAGTAGAGAATGCCGATTGAGCGGCCTGCGACTTGGGCGTACAGAGGCACGTTGTCGGCTGCTGCGGTATCGAGCAGGCCGAGCACTTCGCGCCACACCTCGGGCGCTGAGTCGGGCTGATTGAGGTTGACGCACACAGGTTGACCCGTGAGCTCGGCCAACTGGCGCATCCACGGCCACTCGTCGACGGGCACTCGGGCGTGCTCTGGCGCAAACTGAAAAACGCCGTGTCCCACTCGGCGAATGGCTTCGCCGATACCGAGCAGTTCGGTGGCGTCTGCGGTGGTGCCGGGCACGAGTTCGCCACTTTTGCTGCGATGCAGCGGAGTGCGGCTGGTGCTGAACCCGAGGGCGCCGGCGCGAAGCGCCTCTTCGACCAGCGCGGCCATGTGGGTGATGTCGGCGGCGGTGGCTGACTCGTTGGCCGCGCCACGCTCGCCCATCACAAACGCACGTAGAGCGCCGTGCGCGATCTGTGTGCCGACATCGATGGCGTGCGGCCTGCGCTCGATTGCATCGAGGTACTCAGGGAAGGTGCTCCACTCCCACGAGATGCCCTCGGTCATTGCCGAGCCGGGGATGTCTTCGACGCCCTCCATCAACTCAATGAGCCATTCGCGACGGTCGGCTTGCGCCGGAGCGAAGCCCACGCCGCAGTTGCCCATCACGATGCTGGTGACGCCGTGCCACGAGGACGGCGTGAGCCATGGGTCCCAACTCACCTGTGCGTCGTAGTGAGTGTGAACGTCGACCCAGCCCGGGGTGAGCAGCAAACCGTCGGCATCGATGGTGCGCCCGGCGTGGCTCGTGGACGCAGAGCCGGCTTCGTCGACGCCGGTAATGAGGTCGCCCGTGACGCTGACGTCGGCCATTCGCGCATCGGCACCAGACCCATCGACGAGTCGTGCGTTGCGAATGACCAGATCGGTCATGGCGTTGGACCGATGCGACGGATCACGTCGCTGTGCATCAGACCGTTTGAGCTGACTGCTGAGTTGGACTCGAAGGTACGCACGCCAAGCCGATCGGTAAACGTGCCGCCCGCCTGTTCGACCACCACTTGCAGCGCAGCGAGGTCGTACGGCTGCACGCCGATGGCGTCGACGGCGATTTCCATCGCCCCTTCGGCAACGAGCATGTGTTGCCAAAAGTCGCCGAACCCGCGAGCGCGGTATGCCGACTGTTGCAACTCAACCAGCTTTGAGGTGAGGCCGATCTTGTCCCAACCCGAGCTATACGTGACGCACACTTGCGACTCGGCGAGGTTCGAGATGGTGGAGACGTGAATCGGCGTGCCGTTGACCGTGGCCCCCAGCCCAACAGCACCGGTCCAGCGGCGTTGCATCGCCGGAGCAGACACCACGCCGACAACGGGCCCGTGTTCGGTATGGGTGAGCGCAATCAGCGTGGCCCACACGGGGATGCCGCGCACGAAGTTGCTGGTGCCATCGATGGGATCGACGATCCAGCGCCACGGCGACACGGGATCGCCTGAAACTCCAGCCTCTTCGCCAACGAACCCATGATCGGGGAATGCCTCGGCGACCGCTGCGCGCAGCAGCGCTTCGGTCTGGCGATCGGCCTCGGTGACCTCGCTGCGGTCGGTCTTGCGGTCCACCGTGAAGGCGCGTTCTTCGTAGAAGGGCAGCGTGAGCGCATCGGCCAGATCGGCGAGTCGTAACGCAAACTCGAGTTCGGCGTCGAGGTTCACCGGGCGATGTCGGTTCTGGCCCGAATCGTTGCAGCGACACCGGTGGCATCAAGGCCAAGGGTGGCAAGGATTCGCTCGGCTTTGGCCTGCGGGATGAACTTGGTGGGAATGCCCAGCACCTCGACCGGCACAGAGGCGTTGATCGCGTGCACTTGGTCGGCAATGGTCATGCCGATGCCGCCATCGCGGATGCCGTCTTCGATGGTGACGACGAACTGGTGCCGCGAAGCTTCGAGAATCATTGCCGGGTCGAGTGGCGCACAGCAGCGCACGTCGAACACGGTGACATTGCGTCCTTCGCCTTTCAGTTCTTCGGCGGCCCTTTCGGCGGCAGCAACCATCTTGCCGATGGCGAGGATGCACACGCTCCCGTCGCCCTGGCGGATGCGCCGGGCGAGCAGGCCGTTGCCTACTTCGTGCTCGCTGACCTGATGGGCTGCACCGCGTGCGTAGCGAATGGTGACCGGTCCATCGTTGGCGAGCGAGATGGCGTCGTGCAGCATCACGCCAAGCTCTTGCGCGCTCGACGGTGCGAGCACACGCATGCCGGGAACCTTCGCGAGTAACGCCATGTCATACACACCGTGATGGCTCGGACCGTCGTCGCCAGTGATGCCAGCGCGATCGAGACAGAAGATGACCGGCAGTCGGTGCAGCGCGACGTCGTAGACAACTTGATCCCATGCGCGGTTCAAGAACGTGGAGTACAACGCCACTACTGGGCGTAGGCCACCCATCGCCATGCCGGCAGCGCCTGTGACTGCGTGTTGCTCGGCAATGCCAACGTCGAAGAATCGATCGGGGAATCGCTGCTCAAACGGAATCAGGCCGGTGGGTCCGGGCATCGCCGCGGTGATAGCCACGATGCGTAGATCGGCCTCGGCTTCTTTCACGATGGCGTCGGCGAACGCTTGCGTGTAGCCCGACGGAAGTGCCTTGGGCGGGCCAACGGCGGCGTCGAAAACCGGTGTGTCGTGAAGGTGCTTTTCGTCGTCGTCTTCGGCGGGTGAGTAGCCACGGCCTTTTTGGGTCACGACATGCACACAGATGGGGCCTTCGGCGGAGAGCTCAATTGCATTCGCAAGTGCATGCTCGAGCTCTTCAATGTTGTGCCCATCGATTGGACCTACGTAGCGAACGCCAAGGGCTTCAAAGAACGATGGCGGCTGCAAGAATTCGCGCACGGCGGCCTTGAAGGCCTCCATGCCTTTCTCGGCCTGCGGACCAACAACGGGCAACTCCCGCAGGAAGTGCTCGATCTTGCGTTGACGGCGCACGTACACCGGATTGAGCCGGATGTTGGTCAGCGTGTGGCTGAGCCGGTCGGCGATTCGTTCGGGCAGCGTGTGTGGCTCGGTGCGATCAGCCTCGGGAAGCTGCGCCAGCATCGGCATGGTCGACGCCGTGAGGTTCGAGATGGTTGGCGCGTAGCTGCGGCCATTGTCGTTGAGCACCACAATGACCCTGCGTTGGCTGTGGCCGAGGTTGTTCAGCGCCTCGTAGGCCATGCCGCCGGTCATTGAGCCATCTCCGATGACGGCGACAACATGGCGGCGGTCTCCGCTGGTGCCTGCGTCTCGCGCTGCGGCCAACCCGTAGGCGTACGACAGCACCGTGCTGGCATGGCTGTTTTCGATGAAGTCGTGCTGGCTCTCTTCGCGGCTCGGGTAGCCCGACAGCCCGTTTGCCTGGCGCAGCTGATCGAACCGACCTTGCCGGCCCGTGAGGATCTTGTGGATGTAGGCCTGGTGGCCGGTGTCCCACAGCACCGCGTCGCGAGGCGACTCAAAGACTCGATGCAGTGCGAGCGTGAGCTCGACGGCGCCAAGATTCGAACCGAGATGGCCGCCGGTTTCGGCTACCGCCTGCACCACGAAGTCGCGAATCTCACCGGCGAGCTCATCGAGTTCGGGGTATGAAAGGGTTCGCAGATCTGCTGGTTCGTGAATGGACTCAAGGGCCATGGCGCTGCAAACGCTACCCCTTGATAGCCGGTGTCGTGAACTTGCTGCGGTTGATCAGTGAACCGACCTACGGCTTGCAGGGAGCGAGCAGCGAGATCTCGTCGATGACATCGACGACGCAGTAGCCGTTCTTCACGAAAGCAGCGATGGGACTCGTGGCCATTGGGTACCGATCGCCACCGCGAACCCGTTGGATCGCTGCGTCAATGATGAGCGCAGGATGGTTGGCGGCGAGATCGCTGAGCAGCGTTTCGGCCGCTGATGGCATTGACAGCAGATAGGCCGGAACCCCTGGCCGCTTGGGCGTGATGCCGGTGATAAATCCAACGTGTGGGTAGCGCGTGGCCGGGTCGCGTTGACTGAGCCAATAGATCTCGGGTGCCTGACCCCACACGAACACTTTGTCGCCTGACTTGGTTCGCTCAGCGACGGCCCGCGCCACGTTGTCGACGTTGGGTAGATCGTGGAAGGAGTCGGCGGTGAGCAACGTGAACATGCTGAACGCTGAAGCGCCAACGATCCATACAGCGGCGACACGTGGCCAAGGCCGGCGGACGACAGCGAAACTCACCAATGCTGGCGCGGCCATGAGCACCAGTGCCGGCAGCAACTGATTGAAGTAGTGCAGCACAAATCGGAAACCGATGGACGCGGCAATCACACTGGAGATCACCCACACCGTGAGGTCGAGCGGTAGGCGCCGTTTGCCCCAAGCCACTGTCGCAAGCACGATGAGCCCGCCGGTGAGCGCAACAATCGACCCAATTTGCTCGAGCGCGATAACGGCAACCATCGAGAGCCTGGTGCCGCCGAGGTAGTTGTCGCCGTTGCCGGCAAACCACGACAGGGCGTTGTGCAGCCCGAACGGCACGAGCCCAAGCACAATCGTTGCCGCACAGACGGCACCCGAAAGGACCAGTCGCACCAACCGTCGGGACCATGGTGCCGCGAGGCTGAGGCATTGCGCCGTGAGCGGCAAGGCTCCGAGCAGCATTGGCTGTTTGAGCAACGTGGCGACGCCAAGGGCCATGCCGGCGAGCAGAACGCGCCCTCGGGCACCGAGTACGAACGCGGCGACCATCGGCAAGATGGCGAGCAACTCGAACCCGACGGCACGTGAGTCTTCCGCCGGCAGCGCAGCAAAAGCGACCACGAACAACAGCGCAACGGCGAGTGGCACTACGTGGGGCCAACGACGTCGAGCCTCGAGAGCGATGATCCATGCTGCGGCCACGATGGCTGCGAGTGCAAACCAGCGAGCTGCCGTGAGGCTCCACATGCCAAAGATGGGTTCGAGCAGTCGGTAGACGAGAAATGCGCCAGGCGGCTTTCGGTCGACTGCCCCCGTGTACAGGCGCGCGCCGTGGCGCATCATGCGAGCGACGGTTGCCATGGTGGCCTCGTCGCTATTTAACGCGGATTTTCGTATCAGCGACGGCAGGTGCAACAGGATTGCGACAACAGCGGTGATCGCGATGTCGCGTGCGAGAGGTCGTCGAGCGACGTGCTCGGTCTCTGGCTCAGTTGCCAACGAGGACATCGCTGCTCGAAGTGGGATCCGCGCTGAACGCGGCGGCGCCCCGGCTTCTTTGCACGCGCTCGACAAAGTGGGCTACGAGCGAGCCGACGATGACGATTGCGATTCCGCCAGCAGCATCGATGATGAAGTGGTTCGCAGTAGCAACGATGGCGATGAGGGTGACCAAGGGATAGGCCAGCGCAAGGAGCCGTGAGATCAGGCGGCGGCTGAATCGCCACAACACCAACATGCACCACAGGCTCCAGCCGATGTGCAGGCTGGGCATCGCGGCGTACTGGTTCGAGATGTCGTCCATTCCCTGCGAGTCGAACGACCACACGCCTTTGCCGTCACGTAGCGTGTCGACGAATCCGTAATTGGGCAGGTCCCGGTCGATAGCTAGCTGACCGCCGCCATAACGCGACTCGGACGGAGGAGTGTTGACGAGCCTGGGCGGCATCAGCGGGAACAATGCGAATCCAATGAGTGCCACGACCGTGGTTGCTACCAAGGTGGTGCGCCACCGTGCGAACACATGATGCCGGCGAACGAACAACCACATCAGCACGCTGAGGGTGACCACAAAGTGCGCAGTGCCGTAAAAAATGTTGAAGAAGGCGATGAATGGCGTGTCGAGGAACCAACGCTGGATCGTTGCTTCATGAAAGAGGTTGAGGGTCGTTTCGAGGTCGATCACTCGCACCGCATTGTTGAACGCGTGCAGCGGTGCATCGTCACCGTGGAGGTTTGCCGAACCGAACCGATTGCGCACGAGTCCGTAGACCACATAGACAACGGCAAGCACGATTGCTTCACGTAACCAAGGCAGACGGGTGCGCGTCTGTGGTTGAGCGGCTTCGGCTTGCACAGACACGAATGTCTACTCTAGGCGATCGAGATCGTGGTCGGAACTCTGCGATGGCGTTGTGGCCTACTCGGTGCAGTTGAGTGCCGTCCACAACGCTTCGGGAACCCCGCCATCGGCGCAGACTCCGGCCGTTCCGAGGTTCACTGTTTTCCACCCTTGTGCGGTTCGCTGCGCCACTGCGAAATAGCCGTCGAACTGCGTTGGGTCGTCGGCTTTGCCGACCCAGGATGCCCAGTCGCCTTCGCAACGCAGATCAATGTCGGTGATCCCGGCTGGGGGAGGGCCGGTCTGGGAGTGGATTGCCTCGAATGCGCACGGTGCAGTAGACGGGTCAACAGCGCCGGGTGTAGTCGCCGATGGGTCGGTGCTGCCGAGCTGGTTTGACGGCGGAATGGTGCCGAGACCTCCGACGCCCGCTGGCGGCTGCGCCAACGAATCGGGGGTATCGGACGAATCGGGCGCAACGGCTGTGTCGCTGGCTGCGATCGATTCAAGTGGTGCCACGACCTTGCTGCCGCTGCCGCATGCTGCGCCCGCAACGAGGGCAAGGGCAACGAGAAATCCATTTCGAATGGGGCTACTCACGTGTCCTCCTCGATGGTCGGGCGGGTACCACTACCAACTTGGCGGACCTTACCGCTCGCCATCAGGTGGCGAGGGTCATGCCCGTAGGCTGGGCGGGTGATTGAACACGAAGTACTTGAGCGCGTTTTGGCAACCGCCTTGCGCAAGGGCGGCGACTTTGCCGAGGTCTACGCCGAAGATAAGTCGTCTACGTCGGCGGGGCTCGACGACGGGCGCGTTGAGCAAGTGTCCAGCGGGCGCGATCGCGGCGCTGGCATCCGCGTCGTCGTCGGCGAAACCACTGGGTTCGCGTACACGGCCGACTTGTCCGAGGCTGGCCTGCGCGCCGCAGCCGAGGCCGCTAGTGCGGTTGCCTCACAGGGCGGCGCAGGCACTCGTGTCGTGTCGCTCACTCGCTCGCCAGCACACGTGGTGAACCGCATCGAGATCTATCCCGACACGGTTGGCAAGGCTGCCAAGGTGTCGTTGTTGCAGCGGGTCGACGAAGCCGCCCGCTCAATGGGTGGCGCGATCGGCCAGGTGTCGGCCGGTTACGCCGATAGTCGCAAGCGCATCATCGTCGCCAACAGCGACGGCTTGCTGGCCGAAGACGAACAGGTTCGCCACATCCTGCGCATCAGCGTGGTGGCCAATGGCGATGCCGGCATGCAAACCGGGTTCGAGTCGTTGGGTCACACCATTGGTTTCGAACTGTTCGATCAGCACGATGTCGAAGAACTGGCCCGCACTGCGGCACGTCAGGCCATCACCAAGCTGCGTGCCCGCCCTGCGCCAAGCGGTGCGATTCCTGTCGTCATCAAAGCCGGTAGCGGCGGGGTGTTGTTTCACGAGGCGTGTGGCCACGGCCTCGAGGCAGACCTCGTGAGCAAGGGCGCCAGCGTGTACCGCGGCAAGGTAGGCGAACTCGTTGCGTCTCCGTTAGTCACCTTGGTCGACGATGGCACGATGGCCGGCGAGTGGGGCGCCATCGGCATCGACGACGAAGGCCATCCGAGCCAGCACAACGTGCTCATCCAAGACGGAGTGCTCACCGATTACATGTGGGATCACCTTCGAGCCCGCAAAGAGGGCCACGCTCACTCGGGCAATGGCCGCCGGCAGAGCTACATGCATCTGCCGATGGTGCGTATGACCAACACGTATGTGCTCAACGGCACCGAGAACGCCGAAGACATCATTCGCGATACGCCCTACGGCGTGTACGTCGCCAAGCTTGGCGGCGGCAGTGTGAACACAGCTTCAGGCGATTTCGTGTTCGGCATGACCGAGGCGTATCTCATCGAAAATGGCGAGCTCACCGATCCGCTCCGTGAGGGCAACCTCATTGGAAATGGTCCGCAGGTGCTGCGCGATATCGATGCGTTGGCAAACGACTTCGCGATGGGCAACCCAGGCACGTGTGGCAAAGATGGACAAGGCGTGCCGGTGGGCGATGGCCAGCCAACCTTGCGGGTGAAGTCGATGACAATTGGCGGTACCGCGGCATGAGCTCGGGTTCTTCGCAACTGCAAGACATCGCCGATCGCGTCATCGCCCAGGCCGCCCGAGGCGAGCAGGTCGAGGCGTATGTCGCTCGCGGCGTCGAGACCGACATTCGTGTTTACGAAGGCGAGGTCGAGCACTTCGTGAGCGCGCAGAGCGAGGGCATCGGGATTCGCGTCATCAAAGATGGTCGCACGGGCTTCGCGTATGCCGGCACACTCGACGAGTCAGCCATTGCCTCGGTGCTGGCGCAGGCACGCGACAACGTTGCGTTCGGTACGCCCGACGAATGGGCCGGCCTGGCCGAACCCGATGGCGTTGCCGTAGTTCCGCAAGAACTGTGGAACGAGGCCTTGGCCGCGTATCCCACGGCCGACAAGATTGCGCTCGCCAAAGAACTCGAGCGGCTCACCGCAGCATCCGATCCGCGAGTGCGCGTCGACGATGCCAATTACAGCGATGGCGCTGGCGAGACTGCCGTTGCGACCACCACAGGCATCAGGGTCAATGGTCGCGAGAATGCGTGTTACGTATCGGTCAGCACGCTTGCCGACGACGGCGACGAGACCCAAACCGGTTTTGGTTTCAGCGTCGGACGTTCGCCGCATGAGTTCGATCTTGCCAAGGCCGCGCGCGAGGCAGCCGATCGCGCCACCCGCTTACTTGGCGCTATCAAGCCGCCTTCAAAACGCGTCACTGTTGTGCTCGATCCATATGTGACAGCGCAGTTCCTTGGCGTCATCAGCAGTGCGCTCAACGGCGAAAATGTCATCAAAGGTCGCAGCTTGTTCGCCAACCGTGTTGGCGAATCTGTTGCTTCGCCGCTGTTCACCCTTATCGATGACCCCACCAATCCCAAGGCGTATACGGCTACCGATATCGATGGCGAAGGCCTGGCGGCGCGCCGCAACTCGCTCATCGAGGCCGGGGTACTGCAGGGCTTCGTGCATTCGTCGTACAGCGCTCGCCGCGCTGGCACGGTGAGCACCGGCAACTCGGTTCGTGGTGGCTTCAAAGGCACGCCCGGCGTCGGATGCCTGGCGATGCAGCTCAAGCCGGGCGCGCGTACACAGGCCGAGCTTGTGGCCGATGTTGAAGATGGCGTGCTCATCCAAATGGTGCAGGGATTGCACAGCGGCGTGAACCCCATCAGCGGCGACTTCTCTACCGGCGCTTCGGGTCTGTTGATCTCAAAGGGCCAACTGGGCGCGCCGGTGCGCGAGTTCACTATTGCTTCCACGTTGCAGCGCATGTTGCACGACATTGTCGAAGTGGGTGGCGATGTCGATTGGTTGCCCTCGATGGCCGCTGGCGTCAGCTTGGTCATCGCCGACGTCACGATGAGCGGCGCATAAGTGCCAACCCCAACGGCTGCAGCAATCGAGCGGCACCCACATCTCGCAGAACCCCTGCGAGACGGATGGGTGCGCGTCGATTTGCACAGCCACACAATGTGGAGCGGCGACTCCACCACCACCCCCGACGAGTTGCTTGACGCGGTCGTCGCGTGCGGTATCGACGTGCTGTGCATCACCGATCACAACGCGATACGTGGTGCACTTGAGGTCGCGGCCAACTTGCCATGCCGGGTCATCGTGGGCGAAGAACTCAAGACTCACGCGGGTGAAATCATCGGGCTGTTCCTGAACGAGCGAGTACCTATTGGTGTGCAACCGCGCGAGGCTGCGCGGCTTATTCGCGACCAGGGCGGCTTGGTTTATATCCCGCACCCGTTCGATCCCATGCGTCGCAATCTTGAAGAATCGGCGATGCGCGACCTTGCCAACGACGGGCTCATCGATGCCATCGAGGTTCTCAACGCGAAGACCTCGCTCAAGTCGCTCAACGCCAAGGCAGCGGCCTTCGCCGAAGAATTCGATCTCGCCGGCGGCGCAGGCAGCGATGCCCACGTGCCGCTCGCGCTCGGGGCTGCGTACGTCGAGATGCCCGACTTCGATGGCCCCGCCGACTTCTTGGCCAAGTTGCGCGTGGCCCGCGTGGTCGGCCATCACTGGGATCAACATCGGCCATGGTCGCCACGTGTGGTGCCAAGCACCAGCATCCACTAAACAGTTGCCGTGCCAATTCTTCACGCCATCGTGCTCGGCCTTGTGCAAGGCCTCTCTGAGTTCTTGCCGATCTCGTCGAGCGGCCACCTGTTGCTTGTGCCGTGGCTGTTTGGCTGGCACGACTTTTCGAGATTCCCTGTCGGCCAGGCGCTCTCTGTCGAGAAGGCGTTCGATGTCTCGCTACATATGGGCACATTGGTCGCGGCGTTGCTGTACTTCCGTCGAGATGTGAAGACCTACGTACGCGAGGGAGTGCGCCTTGTCGTGAAACGAGAGCGGCCCGCTAACGCCGAGGGTCGTCTCGCTTGGCTGTTGGTGTTGTCGGCTCTGCCAGGTGCAGCGGTGGGCGCATTATTCGAAAAGACCATCGACGAGAAACTCGGCAAGCCAGCGCTCATCGCCGTAAGCCTCATTGTGTTTGGGCTCTTGTTGGCCTACATCGATCGTCGCGTGGGTGAGCGCAAGATTGAGCAATACTCGAAGCGCGACGCGATCATCGTGGGTGCGGCTCAGGTGCTCGCCCTCAATCCGGGCACCTCTCGATCGGGCATCACCATGACCGCTGGCAGGTTCTTGGGTTTCAACCGAGACACCGCAGCGCGCATGAGCTTTTTGATGAGCCTGCCCATCACGGGTGGTGCCGTTGCCTACAAGGGTCTCAAATTGCTCAAAGATGGCGTGCCGTCTGGCCTCGGTGTTGCGATGGCGGTTGGTGTGCTGACCAGTGGGATAGCGGGCTGGATCGCTGTGTGGGGCACGCTCAAATGGGTGCGCACGCGCAGCTTTACGCCCTTTGTGGTGTATCGCATTGCGCTTGGCGTGACGGTGTTGGTCATCGTCGCTGAGGGTTGGCGCTCAGGGCAACTGTAGCGATGTGCTGATTTGCGGCATCGGCCACGGGTCCGGCTGCATCTGAAGGCACGCCCACCACAACACCGCGGTCGCTCACCTCGACCACGATGGCATCTGCAGCAATGATCTGGCCG
>JAPKZR010000199.1 GCA_026393695.1 Actinomycetota bacterium | reverse complement strand
CAGGCGCACCAGTGCCCGCAGGCCTGTTTCGACAGCCTCTGCCGGTTGTGCCCGCGATGGCGTAAACCTGCACCAAGCAGTCGTCGCCGCACCAGCATTGGCGCCACAGTTCGCGCTGCGCATGGCAGGCTGCACGGATGAGTAGTGCCCGGCCCAAAATGCTCGCAGCAGAGCATCTCAATGTGGTGCTCGCGAAGCTGGCCGGCGATGGCGCGGTTGCTCGCGACGATCAGCTTGAGGCTGTTCACGCCATTATCCAGCTCTCTGCTCGTGTGCTCGTGGTGCAGGCCACTGGTTGGGGGAAATCGGCCGTGTATTGGGCGGCAACCTCGGCATTGCGTTCCGTGGGTGCAGGCCCAACGCTGGTTGTGTCGCCGTTACTGGCTTTGATGCGTGACCAGGTCTCCGCGGCGCAACGAGCAGGGCTTCGAGCGGCAACGATGAACAGCACGAACATTGACGACTGGGATCCCATCTTCGAAGCACTCGATATCGACGACCTCGACGTCTTGCTGGTCTCACCCGAGCGGTTGGGGAATCCCCGTTTTGCCGCACGACTCGACGCGTTGATGGCGCGGGTCGGCCTCGTCGTGATCGATGAAGCGCACTGCATCAGCGACTGGGGCTTCGATTTTCGTCCCGACTACCAGCGTCTTGCGAGGGCCTTGCTGTCAACACCAACGGCGTCGGTGCTTGCAACTACAGCCACGGCCAACAAGCGAGTCACGGCCGATGTCGCTGCGCAGCTTGGCGCCAGCACGGTTACATTCCGCGGAACGCTGGCGCGTACATCGCTGGGCCTGTCGGTGATTCCGGGATTGTCGTCGATCTCGCGCTACGCATGGGTGGCCGATGCGCTCGACACCATTGCGGGCTCGGGCATCATTTACGTACTCACGGTCGCCGAGGCAAACCGGCTTGCCGGGTTTCTGCAATCGTGTGGCCACGAGGTGCAGGCCTACTCGGGCCAGATGGAGACCGATGCTCGTATTCACGTAGAGGAGCTGCTCAGGGCCAACAAAGTGAAGGCGGTTGTTGCCACTTCGGCGCTCGGCATGGGCTACGACAAGCCCGATCTCGGGTTCTGCATTCATGTCGGGTCGCCATCTACGCCGGTTGCGTACTACCAGCAGGTTGGTCGTGCGGGTCGGGCCGTCGAGCACGCCGAAGCGGTGCTGCTGTCGTCGCAATCTGACGAATCGATCTGGGAGTACTTCGCTACGGCATCGATCCCGAACCCCGATGATGTCGCCAAGACCCTTGCTGCGCTGCAGGATCAGCCGCATTCGGTCATCGAGCTCGATGGCCTCACCGGTGTGCGCCGGGGTCGGCTTGAGGCGCTGCTCAAGATCCTCGCTGTTGATGGTGTCACCGCCAAGAACGGCACGAAATGGGAAGCAACTGGCGTGCCCTACGTTCACGACACCGCCAAGTGGGCAATGTTGGCCGAAACGCGCCGCGGCGAGGCAGATCTCATGCGTCGTTACGCCCACGGCGATGGCTGTCTGATGGCCTATCTGCAAGAAGCGCTCGACGACCCGTCTCCGGCGAAGTGCGGGCGCTGCTCGGTATGTACCGGCGCATTACCCGCGCCAGGCACTCGGCCAAGCGAAGATCGGCTCGTTGCGGCCCGCAATCACCTTCGTGGCGCCGACATCACTGTTGAGCCGCGGAAGCTCTGGCCGTCCGGAGTCAGCCGAAAAGGCAAGATTCAAGGAACTGGCGAAGGTCGCGCCGTTGCGTTCGCCGACGACCCAGCGTGGGACGACGAACTACGCGCCCTGCAACGCGGCGGCAACAGCGCCATTCCGGCAGAACTGCTCGCTGGTGCGGTCGAAACGCTGCGCCGCTGGTCGAAGGTGTGGCCGTCGCGGCCGGTGGCAGTAGCGGCAGCGCCTGCGCCGTCCGCAGAGATGAGCGCCAACCGAATCTTGGCCGAGCACATTGCTGGTGTTGGCCGCCTTCCACTGCTCGATCTGTTCACGTGGCAGGGCACTCCAGCCCCCACGAACACCTCCAGCGGCCCAGCGGTGCTGCACCTCGAGCAGGCGATCCAACTGAACCTTGCAACGCAAGTGCCCGACGGCCCCGTGTTGATCTGCGCGACCACGATGCGTTCGGGTTGGACCCTCACATTGTGCGGAGCGTTGCTGCACGAAGCCACAGGTAAGAACTCGCTTCCGTTGGTCATTCACAAGTTGCCATGAGCACTACCGTTCATACACTGTTTTTCTAAAAGACCAGCTCAAGATCTACACTGTTTTGCTTTTCGCTGATTTGTGTCAACGTCTGTTGGCTGAGGCCGCGTCAAAACGAAGGCGACGCGCGGGCAAACAGTTCGTGAATTGCTGGTACGTCGCCTGACTTGTGGCGCCGCTCTGTGTTGCATACACACATGCGAGGGGCACCAGCAGCGGGTCGGTCACGGGCGTGCCCACTGGTGAGTTGCGCTGCGTTGCTGCTTGCGCTGGCAACGCCAATCGTCTCGTCGGTTTCGGCAGCATTGCCACAATCGGACTTCATCGTCGTGCTCCGACCAGGCCACAACAATGCGGCAGCGACGGCATCGACATTGAGTTCCTCGATTGGCGGCGAGGTCGACGACGTCTATGAACACGCCGTGAAGGGCTTCTTGGTTACGGCCACTGACGCAGTTGCTGCGGCTTTGGCGCGCGACCCAAATGTTGCCTATGTGGAACGGGACCGTGCCGTCACGATCGACACCCAGTCGACCCCTACAGGCGTGCAGCGAACTCTTGCGAGTTCCAACCCGTCACTGTTCATCGATGGTTTTGATGACATTCGAGTGGACGCCGATGTAGCCGTGATCGACACCGGCATCGATCTCCAACACCCTGATCTCAATGTGGTTGGGGGAGTCAACTGCCTTCCTGCCACCGGTTGTGTGCCTGGCGGCGACGACGACAATTACCACGGCACCCATGTCGCCGGCACTATCGGCGCCATCGACAACAGCTTCGGTGTAGTCGGCGTCGCTCCGGGTGTCCGGCTCTGGGCCGTGAAGGTGATGGACAGCACAGGCGTGGGCTCGCTGTCCTCGATCATCCGTGGGCTTGATTGGGTGACCGCCAATGCTGCGACGATCGAAGTGGCGAACATGAGTTTCGGAGCGCCCGGATTCAGCCAGGCATTGTTCGACGCAACTCAAAGCGCCGTGAACGCCGGAGTAGCGATTGCCGTCGCTGCGGGTAACTCTCACGTGAGCGCGGCCGGCATCAGTCCAGCGTCGTTCAGCAACGTACTGACCGTAAGCGCGCTGGCGGATTTCGATGGTGCGTCAGGCGGTCTCGGCGCGCGAACCTGTACCGCCGATCAAGACGACACGCTCGCCGACTTCTCGAACTTTGGGCCAGTCGATATCACTGCGCCAGGGGTGTGCATTGCCTCTACCGTGCCCGTCGAGCTCGGTAGCTACGGCGTGCTGAGCGGAACAAGCATGGCGAGTCCTGCGGTTGCTGGGGCCCTTGCGCTGCTTGCCCGCCAGAGCAATCCGGCCAACGCCACGCAGGTGCGAGCGCTCTACGACCGGGTGATCGCTGCAGGAAATTTTAACTGGACGGATGATTCTGGTGATGGCGTCAAGGAGCCTCTCGTCGACCTCAGTAACCCCACTGTCTTTGCGGCTGCAGCGCAACCGCCATGCGTAACTCTGTCTTCTACGGGCCTCATCGGCTCGTGGAAAGGCGAGAACAATTTGGTTGCGCGAGTTGGTCCTGCGCTCGCCGGATCAGCGACCTTTTCGCAATCGTTTGTTGGACAAGGCTTTACGTTTGCGCAGGCCGACAAGCTGACGATCGACCAGTTCCCAATGGTGGCTACTGCGATAAGTGTTGAGATGTGGATCCGGCCGCTCAACAATGGGTCGAATCAGGTCCTCGCGAGTAAGTGGAACTTTCCGAGTGCCGATGATGCGGCGCGCACCTTCGAGCTCGCGCTCAGCTCAAACGCAGAGCTGATTTGGGCCACCGACGAGACATCGTCGCGGCGACCTGAAGAACTCCGCGTCGGGGTTCCCCAGATCTTCGACGGCGGCTTTCATCATGTGGCGGCAACATGGGATCAAAGCTCGATCCGGGTCTATCTCGATGGACAGGCAATCGCCTCGAAGCCGTCGCAGGGTGGAACGCTGAACTCGGCGGCCACGACGCCATTTCGGTTAGGCGGCACCTCGGGGCTTGGTGCCGCATTTACCTTCTCGGGCGTTATCGACGAGCCAAGCGTGTGGAGCCGTGCGTTGAGCGCATCCGAGATAGCGGGAATCCGCGCCGCCGGCATCAGCGGCAAGTGTTAGCGACGCAGTGCGCAGATTTGCCCCACGAGGCGCGGTTTGCTCGTTAGCGGCTGATCGAGGTCACGGCGATTTCGAACTCGCCGGCCTGCTTGTCGAGCAAGTACAGGGCCAGCTGACGAATGTTGGCGAGCTCGATTGGTGCTGCATTCGCAACAGGCTCGAGGAACGAGGTGACGGCCTCGAACTTGTCGATGGGTAACACGTACTTTTGTTGTGTGCCGGCGACGGTGGCGAAGCGTTGAATGAAGCGGGTTTGGTCGGCACCTCGTAGCTGCAGCACATAGGTCTTGCCGTCGCCGAGAGCATCGATAACGATCGCCGAGGCACCCACCGCGCGCTGTCCGAGTTGCTCATCGATCGGGCTGACCAACGAAGTGAAGCCGCCATTGTTCTCGAGCGAGAGTGTCCCTTGAAACACGAGCTGACCGTTTGCCCAAGTGCTAGTGCTCTGCGAGACGCCACCCATGACTGTGTCGTTCTGGGTGGCCCAGCCGGTAGCTGATGCAGCATCTGCGAAGTCGAACAGGGCGCTTGGCGCTGCCGCCGCCGTGGTGGTGGTTGAGGCATCGGCAGCAGTAGTGGTTGTGTCGGCCAACGTAGCTGCAGGTTCCGTGCCAGCGCTGGCGTTATCGGACGAACCGGATGAACCGGACGAGCCGGTGGAGCTGCATGCACCAAGCAGCGACATTGCGACGACTCCGATAACTGTCTTGCTTCCCATATGGAAGTTCTAGTCGTGCTCGGGAGGCGATGCCAAGGAGTGCTCGTCGGCAAGGCGAGCGAATTCGCCAGCCACCGGTCGAGCCACGCGAGCAGTATCGAACAGGCCCACTTCAGTGACCTCGCCAATCGGTCGCAGCAACATGGTGTGCCAATCGAACTGATCGCCTCGGCTGTACCAGCAGATGCCGCGTGCGGGAAGTCCATCCGCGCGGAGTCGTTCGAGCACTGCGGTGAGTCCATGTAGCCAACGACTGCCGTCGTCTACCGGCAAGCCCAGGTTTGATGTTTCGGCAACCCAAAAGGGGCGGCCGTATCGCTTGAACCACAGGCGCGCCTCGCGCTCGTACGCAGCGAGGCGGTCGTCGATGGTGAGGCGTTCTGCGAGTCGACCGTGCACGGTGACGCTCACGGGGTAGAAATCGTGGCCTGCAATCACGCGTTCGCTGCGCCCGGCGAGCGCGTGAATGCGACTCAGCACGGCGGGGTCTACGAGTTGCTCTACGTCGGCCACTTCGGCGCGGGGCTCGACTCCGAAATGGAGATCCCACACCAGTTGTTCGAGTGCTCGCGCCGCGTCGGCGGCGGGCTGGTCGGCAGGTGAGGCAGCGACGTGGCAACCGAAGCCTTCGGCGCCGATCCACCATCCGTTGCGGTCGGCGTCGACCAACGCCATTGCCTCAAGGTTCGCAAGGGTCACGTGGGCAAGCGCATTCATGTAGTCGCCGCGCGACGAGCGTCGATCGTTCCATGCGCCGAGAAAGCCTGAGCTCATTGCGGTGATCATTGGTTCGTTCACCGGCGTGAACAAGATTGGCTCGCGGTACCTGGCGAGGAACGCAGCGACGTATTTCGCGAACCCTTCGACCCACGAAGGGTCACAGAAACCTGGGTAGTGGTCGGGGAGGCCGAAGTGGCAGAGATCGATCACCGGGGTGAGGCCATGGCGACTGCACGCCTCAAGCGCCTGATCCCAAAGTGTCCAGTCGTATACGCCCGGATCAGGCTCGGCGAGCCGCCACGGCATGCCGTATCGCCACAGTGTTACGCCGAGCCCCGCGACAGCGGCGAGGTCTTCATCTTGATGGCTGAGGTGCTCGCTGGCGGTCAGTTCATCTACTCGAACAACGACGCCTTCGTGGAGCACGGTGGGGTCAGAGGCTTCCTCGCCACAAGCCACCGCAAAGTCAGGAAAACCGACTGCATGTTTCGACATGGATTGATCCTGCTCGCTCATTTATCGCACGTCGGCGATGACTTCGCCGATGAGGTCGTGTCGGCCCGCAACGTCGGCACCAAACAGGGCAGCCGCAATTGCTTCAGCGCCATCAACAAGGCGCGGTCCGGGGCGCACCACGACGGCATCGGCATCGATGGCCCACACCTTGGCTCGTGCTGGCAGCAGGTCGAGAATGTCGCGAGTCTGAGCAATGGCGCCATCGAGGCCGTAGCCGCATGGCGACACGATGATGTGATCCGGGTCGGCCGCTGCGATCTCATCCCACGTTGTGGGCACCGATCGTCCGCCAGGAATGGCAAGCACCGGCTCGCCGCCTCCAGCAGTCACGACGTCGGGCACCCAGTGGCCGCCCACGAATGGGGGATCGACCCACTCGAGCATGAACACCGTTGGCCGGGGCGCGCCCTGCAGATGCGTCGCGACTCGTAGCGCAAGCTGGTCGAGTCGGTCGTGGAGCGCCTTCGTGAGTGCCTGGCCGCGCTCGGGCACACCAGCCGCATCGGCAACTGTCTGCACCGACGCAATGACCTCGAGCAGAGTGTGCGGATCGATCTGCAACACGGTGGCGTTGCAGTTCAAGCGCGCAACAGCAGCGTCTACTTCGCCGCTCGGAACAGCGCACACGCGACACAGGTCTTGGCTCAAGATGAGATCTGGATTGCAGCGGGCGAGTGCCGCGTCGTCCAGCGAATAGAGCTCGTCTCCGCGAGCCAAACGCTCACGGACCATCGTGTCGATCTCGATTGGCGTGAGATGTTTGGTGTCCATTCCGCCCACGACAATCTCCCGCCCCGCACGCGCTTCGGCCGGAAAGTTGCATTCGAACGTAACGCCCAACAGCTGATCTGCGAGGCCGAGATCGAAGACGATTTCAGTCGTTGAGGGAAGCAAGCTCACGATGCGCATCGAAGCAGAGTAGACCTGAGTCGCGGCCGTCGCGTGGTCTGGCTTCGATGTATTACGGTCAGCGCGATGAACACCATCGAAGGCATGTGTCCCTCTTGCAACGAATACGTCGGCGATGGTCCGAGCTCGCGCGCGTATTGCCCCAATTGCGGGCAGACATTCACCAACGATGATGACGACGACGAATAGACAGCGATCCGTAGATGCACGTTGACGAGAGTGACGGCGACAACAACGACAACGACAGTTTCGATCTCGATGCTGCATACGCGGTAGAGACCCCCGACGACAATCGTCAGCTCTACAAGAACTGGGCTGCCACCTACGACACCGGTTTCGTTGACAAGAACAAGTACAGCTATCCCAAACGCATCGCTGAAATATGCGCGGCGTCGGTGTCGGCAACCAGCGTGCTCCGAGTCATCGACATCGGATGCGGCACCGGCGTCGTGGGAGTGCGACTCAGTGAGCTACTGCCACACGCAGTGATCGATGGCGCCGATATCTCGGCCGAGATGTTGCGCATCGCGTCAGGCAAATTCCGATCGGATAGCCATCCCGTCTACGGCGAACTCAGCGAGGTCGACCTCACGCTGCCGATCACGTTCGCTCAATCGCGCTACGACATTCTCGTGAGCGCAGGCACGTTCACGCATGGCCATCTCGGTCCAGATCCGCTGATCGCTGTGGTGTCAACACTCAAGCCGGACGGTCAGGCGTTTGTGGGCATCAATAAGCAACACTTCGTTGGCAACGGTTTCGAGCGGGCGCTGCAGGGTGCTGTCGCGGCCCAGCTCATCACCGAACCCACCTATATCGAGATCCAGATGTATGACGAAGGCAGTGCGCATTACGGCGATGTCGCCATAGTCGCCAAGTTTCGAAAAGCGTGAGCGCACGGTAGACGTGCGCTGGCGCTTTCTGGAGAAAACCGCAGGGGCGGAAGTGGAGTCGGGGGCGGACGACGGGCGGGCTGACGAACTCAGGCGCCGATTGCGTGGAACCCGCCATCGACATGAATGATCTCGCCCGTGGTGGCCGGGAACCAATCGCTGAGCAACGCAACCACTGCTTTGGCGACGGCGCTGGAGTCGAAGACGTCCCAACCCAGGGGAGCGCGTT
>JAPKZR010000300.1 GCA_026393695.1 Actinomycetota bacterium | reverse complement strand
GACAAGCCAGCGAATTTTATATGGCGCTTGTCGAGCGAACCAGAAGCAGCGCCCGAGAGCAGCAGCAACTCAAGCCTGTCGCTGATTGTGGCGGCCGGCGCTCCTGTTGTTGCCGTTGGCGGCTGGATATTCGTGCGCAGATCTACTCGAACGACCTCAGCGAACTCAACGATTTCCAAGGAGAAGTCATGATTACTCTCACACCAACTCGGCCCCGTGTGGCGCGAGACCTCGCCCGCGCCGGCACTGTTGTGTCGGCAGCACTCTTTGTCGTGAGTCTCACGCAGGCCACATGGCCCAATGCAGCCGTGTCGGCCGCTGCCCAAAACGCCGGTAATGCGCAGATCTTGGCCCCCAGCGACGTAGCCATCGGAGCGCCATTGTCCAGTGGTGGTAGCGCCACGGTGTTTGCGCTCACACCGCCGTCGGGCGCCTCGTGCACCGGCGATAGCACCGCCGGTGGTTATCGGGTGCAGAGCTACATCGTGCCCGCTTCGGTTGATCCGGCAACCCTGACCTTTGGGCCCCAAGGCCCCTTGCCCGCAGGCACAGGTGCCAACCTACGGCAACCATTGTTCAGCGGCGCCGGAACACCAATCGTCAACAAGACAACGGCGGTTGCGTCCGCACCGGGTGGCGGTGGCTTACTCACGGGTATGCCCACCATTTCGTTTGGTGTCTTCGGTGCGAGTGGTCCACAAATCATTCCGGCCGGAACCTACAACATTGGTTTTGCGTGCACCCTTGGCTTGGCCTCGGCAACGCAGCTCGACAAGTACTGGAACGCCCAAATGACGTTCGCTGTTGACTCGGCCGATAAGCCATCCGGAATCACGTGGACCGCAGTTGTCGGCAGTACCCCGGCCACTACGACCACTACAGCCCCTGCCGTGACGACCACCACTGTGGCATCGGGTGTCACCACCACCACGGTGAAGTCGGGTACTGCAACCACCACCACGACAACAGTGGCCGGTGGCGCAACGACAACCACCGTGAAGAACTCTGCCGTAGTCACCACCACTCCTTCAGGTTCCAGCAGCTCATCTGGTCTGACTACTCCGGCAACCGGCGCAGCGCCGATTCCTATGGCGATCTGGGCCCTGCTGCTACTTGTGTTTGGGCGTATGGCCATCTTGCTCGGCCGACCAGTGAGGATCATTCGATGAGCGCAGTAACCAACAAGCGTCGCGTTGCTCGCGACCTCGCCCGCGCCGGCACTGTCGTGTCGGCCGCATTGTTTGCGGTCAGCCTTGCACAGGCAACTTGGCTCAATGTCTCGGTGTCTGCCGCGGCAATCAACGCCGGTGCGGCACAGGTGCTTGCGGTGCCAGGTTCCCCAACTGCCGGACAGCCACTTGCCCGCGGTGGAAGCGCCACCGTGTTTGCGCTTACTCCACCAGCCGGGGCGTCGTGCACGGGCGATAGCACCACTGGTGGCTATCGGGTGCAGACCTACATCGTGCCCGCGGCAATCGATCCAGCAACGTTGACCTTTGGCCCTCAGGGACCGCTGCCAGCGGGAACCGGCGCAAGCCTGCGTCAGCCGCTGTTCAGCGCCGGCACGCCGGTCATTAACAAGACCACCGCTGTAGCCAGCACTGCCGGCGGTCCGGGTTTGCTCACCGGTTTACCAACGATCTCGTTTGGACTCTTCGGTGCCAGCGGCCCACAGATTGTTCCCCCTGGCCTCTACAACATTGGGTACGCCTGCACGTTGGGCGTGGCGTCGGCCACACAACTCGATAAGTACTGGAACGCGCAGCTGACCTTCTCGGCTGACCCAACCGATGTGCCAGCCGGAATCACGTGGGTTGTTGGGGTCGTTGCGCCGCCGACGACAACGACGGTTGCAGCGACTACGACGACGACGGTCGCGCCGACGACAACGACGACGGTCGCGCCGACGACAACGACGACGGTCGCGCCGACGACAACGACGACGATCGCGCCGACGACAACGACGACGATCGCGCCAACGACAACGACGACGATCGCGCCAACGACAACGACGACGATTGCGCCGACGACAACGACGATCGCGCCGACGACAACGACGATCGCGCCGACGACAACGACGATCGCGCCGACGACGACGACGGTTGCTCCGACCACAACGACCACAACCACTGCGCCTGCTGTCACCACCACAACAACTGCGGCCACGACCACAACCTCGACCACCGTGAAGCCAGTAGTGACCACAACAACTGTTGCTGCGTCGTCCGGCGTGACGACCACGTCGGTGCTTAGCGGCTCAAGTGGCATCACGGGTGGCTCGCTGCCATCCACCGGCACCTCGCCGATGATGATGGTGCTGTGGGCATTGATGGTCCTTGTCTGTGGACGTATGGCCATTCTCTTTGGCCGACCAATCAGGGTGCTCACGCACGAATCGCGATGACTGCAGTGACCTTTATGCGGCGATCGGGTAGTCCTCGTCGCTTTGCGTTGTCTCGTTCAACGCAAGGCGTGACTTCGACGACCCGTGGCGATGTTCCGCCGTTGTCGCCGCGGATGCAGTTGGTGCGGGCATGCTTGGTGCTGCTGTTTGCGCTGACGGCCACGTTGCTGTTGCAGCTCATGTTCGTGAGTTCATTGCAGAGCCGCGCTGGCCAGCGTCAGGCGTTCACGAGCTTTCGAGCCGAGCTCGCTAACGGTACGGCACCTACCGGCCCCACAACCGAAGCTGGTCGCGTGCTCGCGCTCGGCACCCCCGTCGCGTTTATCGAGATCCCATCGATCGGACTTCGCCAGGTGGTTGGCGAAGGAACCGCCGCCAGCGAATTGCTGCATGGCCCAGGTCATCGTCGCGACACGCCGTTGCCTGGTCAGGTTGGCACCAGCGTGGTCTTCGGCCGTCGGGCAGCGTTTGGGGGCCCGTTCTCGCGTATCGCCGAACTCACCAAGGGTGCAGAGATCAAGGTCACTACCGGTCAAGGCGCCGACTTCACGTTCCGCGTCATTGCTGTGCGACGCGACGGCGATCCTGCGCCGGCTGCCGCCGCCCGTGGCACTTCTCGTCTCACATTGGTCACCGCCGCTGGCCGCGCATTCTTTCCCGAAGGCGTGCTGCGGGTTGACGCTGACCTCGATGGTCAAGCTGTCGTCGGACCAGCGCGGCTGATCAGTGCCTCAGGTCTTCCTGCCGCAGAGCGTTTGATGGCTGGCGACACGCGCACGCTCTGGGCGCTCGCGTTGTGGCTGCAGGCGTTGATTGCGTTGTCGATCGGCGCTGTGTGGGCATGGCATCGCTGGGGTCGCGTTCAAACGTGGATTGTGTTCTTGCCGGCGCTGCTGCTGGTTGGTTTGTGTGTTTCCGGCGAGGCGGCCCGTTTGCTGCCCAATCTGTTGTGACGATCAAGGAGTACCTGCTGTGACATTCGAGTCGATTCAGACATCAGCAACCGAAGTTCATGGTGGCGGCGCAGGATCCGAAGTGGAGCTTGTCTCGCTTTCTGGTTCGGCCGTGGTGCAGGTGGTTCGCGGCGATGCACACGATGCTGACGCCATGGTCGCCGACCTCCACGCGGCTCGCGTCGTCGTCACCGATCGTCGGATCTTGGCAAAGGATCCATGGACCGTGTTCGTGGTGCCTGGCATCGCCGATTTTGGGGTCACCGTGCCTGCGGATCGCGTCGATGAATTCCGCAGTGCACTCGCAACGTTTGCGTCGGTCGAGAACCGTTTGCAGGCCACGTCGGCGCAAGCGAACCAGACCGAAGCCATCACGGCGCCAGTGCTCATCGTCGCCGCCGAGGCCGATGCTGAAGCATCGGCGTTGTTCGAATCGTTGGCTCCATTGGCGGCGCCGTTAGCTGCTCCTTTGGCTGCACCGCTCGCAGCTCCTACCGTTGCGCCAACTCAGGTCATGCCCAAGACCGTTGCGTCGGCTCAGTCAACGCGCTGGTTCGGGATGCGTAAGCGTGAGTCCCAGCCGACCTCGGTCGCAGCGCGCCCTGTTGTAGAGCGCGCCCCGCTCGCTGGACTCCATGCACGGGACATCTCAGCGTGGTTCGGTACGCATCAGGTGCTTGATCGCGTGTCGCTCGACATGGCTGCTGGCGAAGTCACTGCGCTCATCGGCCCATCGGGCTGTGGCAAGTCGACCTTCTTGCGCATTCTGAACCGTATGCACGAGATGATTCCATCGGCATCGCTCGCTGGCGAGGTGTTGCTCGATGGCCACGACATCTACGACCCCAACAGCAAGCTCACCGATGCCCGTCGTGAAATCGGAATGGTGTTCCAAAAGCCCAACCCATTTCCAGCGATGTCCATTTACGACAACGTCGTTGCCAGCTTGCGCCTCACGGGCACGAAAGCCAGCGTCGAAGTAAAGGACGAAATCGTTCAGTCGTGCCTCAGCAAAGCCGGCCTGTGGAATGAAGTGCGCGACCGTCTTCGTCAGCCCGGTCGTGGACTCTCTGGTGGACAGCAGCAGCGCCTGTGTA
>JAPKZR010000106.1 GCA_026393695.1 Actinomycetota bacterium | reverse complement strand
TCGTCGACATGGAGCACTTCTTCGACGGCTACAAGGCCAACCCAGAGTTCGCATTGCGTGCGCTCGAAGCCGCGATCATCAAGGGTGCGAGCCACCTTGTGCTGTGCGACACCAACGGTGGCTCGCTGCCCCACGAGGTCGAGGCCATCGTTGGCGCCGTTCATCGCCACGTTGGTAACGACGTCATCATCGGCATCCATTGCCACGACGACACTGGCTGCGCTGTTGCCAACAGCATGGCGGCGGTGCGCGCCGGAGCCCGCCACATTCAGGGCACGCTCAACGGCCTCGGCGAGCGCACCGGTAACTGCAACCTCACCACCGTCATCCCCAACCTGCAGGTGAAGTTGGGCATGCAGTGTCTGCCCGAGGGTCGCCTCGACCGGCTCACATCGGTGAGCAACCATGTGGCCGAGGTGTTGAATCGTCCTCTCAATCCACAGGCGCCGTATGTGGGCTCGTCGGCGTTCGCGCACAAGGCCGGCCTGCACGTGTCGGCAATCGTGCGTGCCAAGGATGCGTACGAACACATCGATCCCGAACTGGTGGGCAACGGCACCCGCTTTGTCGTCAGCGAGATGGCGGGCCGCGCCACCATCACCGTGAAGGCCGAAGAGCTCGGGCTGAGCTTGGATGGTCCGGCCATCAATCAGGTCATCGACGATCTCAAGCGCCTCGAGCACGAGGGCTATCACTTCGAGGCAGCTGACGCGTCGCTCGAGTTGCTGATGCGCAAGGCCACCGGCTGGCAGCAAGATTTCTTCCGGGTCGAGAGTATGCGCGTGATCACCGACGATCTTCCCGGCGCCGACTTCATCACCGAGGCAACCGTCAAGGTGTGGATTGGCGATCAGCGTTTCGTGAACACCTGCGAAGGTAACGGACCAGTGAACGCCATCGACATGGCGCTGCGCGCAGCGCTGTCTGAGCGCTATCCAGAACTCTCCAAGGTGCACCTCACCGACTACAAGGTGCGCATTCTCGATGGGGCAACTGCCACCGGCGCGATCACCCGCGTGCTCATCGATGCAACCAACGGCGATCGTTCGTGGACCACCATCGGCGTCAGCTGCAACATCATCGAAGCCTCGTGGCGTGCTCTCGAAGAGTCGCTGGTCTTTGGGTTGCTGCACTCCGCGCGGTAGAACTAAGGGCCATGGCTGCTCCTAAGTTCGCTCCCGTCCCCGCTGTCGAAGCTGTTCGCACCTACGAGTCACCCGACTCTGTTCCCGCGAGCTGGTCACCAGATCGTCCCGGCGAGATCCAGGGCCGTCAGCCAAGCGGTAGTCAGCTTGGATACCAAGGCCCTGATCAGGGCTATGCACTGACGTTGGCCGAGCGTCTTCGGCCCACCTTGCAGGTGCCCGCTGGCGAGTCAGCCAACGATGCCGTGCGCGGATGTCTCAACATCGCGTTGCGTCGCGCATCGCTCTTCGGTCGGGCGCCAGTGGTGCACGACCTCACCATTGCGTTCACGATCTGGGGTTGGCTCGACCCTAAGCCATCAGCAGCGCTCGTCGCTCGCCGCCGCGAACTCTTCGAGGGTGTGTCGCACACCACCCAGCACTACACCGAGGGCCGTCACATTGCCGACCTCGTCCCCGAGTCGACGCTGCGGCTCACCCCGCAGCAAGCGGCGCACTCATACCCAGACAACTGGCGTCAGCTCACCGGCGCCTGAACCGGAGACTCCCAGTGACTCAATCAATGACCCTCACCGACGAACAGCGCCAATTGCGCGCCGTCGTGCGCCAGTTCGCCAAAGACAAGATTGCTCCGCAGGCTGCCGAGACCGATCGCAACGGCACCTACAACTGGCAGGCGTTCGAAGCCTTGAAGTCAATGGAGCTCACGGGCTTGTCGTATCCAGTTGAATACGGCGGCGCCGGCGCATCGTTGGTCGATCAGGCCATCGTGGCCGAGGAGATCTCTGCCGCGTGCGCAGCCACCAGCCTGATGTTTTTGATCAGCAAGCTGGCGATGTTGCCGGTGCTCAACTTTGGTAGCGAAGAGCTCAAGAGCACCTACATCCCGCGCATCTGCAGCGGCGAGAGCCAGGCCAGCTACGGGCTCAGCGAAGCCGATGCCGGCAGCGACGTGGCCTCGATGACCACCAAGGCCGAAGCCGATGGCGATTCGTGGATTCTGAATGGTTCGAAATGCTGGATCACCAACGCTGGCATCAGCGATCTCTACACGGTGTTCGCGCGCACGTCGCCCGATCGCCACACCGGCCTGACCGCGTTCTTGGTGAAGGCCGAGTGGGGTGTCGAGGTCGACAAGCTCGAGCACAAACTTGGCATCAAGGGATCGCCTACCGGAGTCATTCGATTCAACGATGTGCGGGTCCCCGACTCGCATCGCATCGGCGCGGTTGGTCAAGGATTCGCAGTGGCCATGCACACGCTCGATCGCAGTCGCCCAACCATTGGCGCTCAAGCTGTGGGCATCGCGCAGGGCGCACTCGACTTTGCGGTTGGTTACATGAAAGAGCGCCGCACCTTTGGCCGCCCGCTCGCCGACAATCAGGGACTGCAGTGGATGGTTGCCGATTGCGCGATGCGCATCGAGGCCGCTCGTCAATTGGTGCTTCATGCGTGTGCGATTGTCGACGACGGCGACCCGCACGGTGAGTTGTCGGTGGCCGGCGCGATGGCGAAATGCTTTGCGAGCGACGTGGCCATGCAGGTCACTACCGACGCAGTGCAGTTCTTGGGCGGCTACGGCTACACCAACGAGTTTCCGGTAGAGCGCATGATGCGTGACGCGAAAAT
>JAPKZR010000292.1 GCA_026393695.1 Actinomycetota bacterium | reverse complement strand
GCTGTTGCAGTAACCGAGCCCGACTTCGGCAGCGACGTCGCTGGGGTCACGGTCAGCGCAGTTGCCGCCGACGGCCCCAATGGCGAACCAGGCTACGTGATCAATGGCGTGAAGACCTGGTGCACATTTGCCGCTCGCGCCAACGTTCTCATGCTCTTGGCCCGCACCGATCCCGACCGCAGCAAGACCCACCGTGGCCTCAGCGTGTTCATCGTGCCCAAGCCGCTTGCCGAAGCCCACGGCTTCGAGTTCAGCCAGCCCACCCGCGGCGACGGCACTGCTGGCCGCATGGAAGGTCGCCCCATCGACACCATCGGCTACCGCGGTATGCACAGCTACGAGATCGCTCTCGAAAACTGGTGGGTGCCCGCCGAGAACCTCATCGGCGAAGAGGCCGGTAAGGGTCGCGGTTTCTACTACCAGATGGAGGGCTTCGAGAACGGCCGTCTGCAGACCGCGGCACGCGCCGTCGGCTTGATGCAGGCCGCATACGAAGCAGCGCTCACGTACGCCCAGAACCGCAAGGTGTTCGGATCAAACATCATCGACTACCAGCTCACCCAGGCCAAGCTCGGCCGTATGGCTGTGCTTATTCAGGCTGGCCGCCAGTTCTCGTACCACGTGGCCACATTGATGGCCAAGGGCGAAGGCACCACCGAGGCCAGCATGGTCAAGGCCTACGTGTGTCGCGCAGCCGAATGGGTGAGCCGTGAGGCCATGCAGATTCATGGCGGCATGGGCTACGCCGAGGAGTATGCGGTGAGCCGTTTGTTCGTCGATGCCCGAGTGTTGAGCATCTTCGAAGGCGCCGACGAGACACTGTGCCTCAAGGTGATCGCACGCCGCCTCGTCGAGGCAAGCAACGCCTGAGTCTTGCCGGGCGTCGTCTCGGCTGATTACAGCAGTTCGAGCATCGACTGAATTCGATCAAAGTCGGCACCCTCGTGGTCGTCGAACGGGTCGAGCAATATCGGATGAAGGCCAGCGGCTCGCGCCCCACCCACGTCCATCGTGACTGAGTCGCCGATGTACGCGATGCGAGCCGGGTCGATGCCCTCGAAGTGAACCAGGGCGTGATCAAAGATGCGAGCGTCCGGCTTGGACACGCCCACAACATGGCTATCGATGATGACGCGCACCGAGGTGAGCGGACCATCGCCAACTTGGCACACGCCGCTTCGCTGCAACACTTCTTCGATCTGGCCGCTGGCGTTCGACACCACACCCACTGGCATGCCGCTGGCAACCAGCAGGGCGAGGGCCTTCACTGAGTCGGCCATCGGCCAACGCCACACGAAGGCATTGCGCGTGCGTTCGAGCACGTGTGCCGCATAGGCAACATCGTTGGCGGGCACGCCAACCGACTCGACATAGGCAAGGTTGTAATCGCCCCAGAAACCCTCGGTAGATCCTGCGGCTGACTTGGCTGCCATCCCGCTGTAGTGCGCTCGCACGTGTGCCTCAATGCTCGGGTCGCCGCCGTAGGGCGCTAGCAGCGGGGCCAGCACCGTGGGGTCGGGAAGCAGGAACACGCCACCGGCGTCGAAGAGCATCGCATCAAATTTCGTCACCTCGGCACAATACCGATGGAGGGCTGATCCATTAGCCTGACGAGGTGCGCAGTCCTAGAGATTTCTTCAAACCGCTGGCCGTCGGAGCTCCCGACCCCATCCACGAAATTCCGTTCCGTCCGAGCAGAGTGATCCACTTCTTCCCGCCGGCCAACGCAAAGATGGTTGCCAAGCTTCCCGACATCATCCCCACCGTCGACATCTTGCTCGGCAACCTTGAAGATGCCGTGCCGATGTCCGAGAAAGAGGCGGCCCGCGCTGGCCTCGTCGAGGTCGGCCGCACCATCGACATGGGCAACACCCAGTTGTGGACCCGCGTGAACAGCCTCGATTCACCATGGGGTCTCGACGACCTCGTCACGCTTGTCACCGAGATTGGCGACAAGCTCGATGTCATCATGATCCCCAAGGTCGAGGGTCCTGAAGACATTCATTATGTCGATCGCCTGCTCGCCCAGCTCGAGGCAAAAGCCGGCTTGAAGAAGCCATTGCTTGTGCATGCAATTCTCGAAACAGCACGCGGCGTTGCCAACATCGAAGCCATTTGCGGCGCCTCACCACGCATGCAAGGCCTGTCGCTTGGGCCTGCCGATCTGGCAGCCAACCGACGGATGAAGACCACCCGAGTTGGCGGCGGCCATCCCGATTATCTGGTCCGCGCCGACCCCGATGCAGCGAACCCCGACGCCGCTCGGCCCACCTATCAGCAAGACCTGTGGCACTACACCATCGCGCGCATGGTCGATGCCTGCGTCACGTTCGGGTTGCTGCCGTTCTACGGCCCCTTCGGCGACATCAAAGATGTGGTTGCATGCGAAGACCAGTTCCGCAACGCCTATCTACTCGGATGCGTGGGCGCATGGAGCCTGCACCCGGTGCAGATCGATATTGCCAAGCGCGTGTTCAGCCCACGCCCATCCGATGTCGCTCAGGCTCAGCGAGTCATCGACGCAATGGGCGACGGCACAGGCGCCATCATGCTCGACGGCAAGATGGAAGACGACGCATCGGTCAAGCAGTGCAAAGTGGTCGTCGAACTGGCCCGCCAACTCGCTTCACGCGATCCCGAACTCGCCGCCTCATACGGCTTCTGAAATCTCGACAGGAACACATCATGACAACTCACTCTGACAACAACGCGTCGTTGCGCCCGCGCCGCTCGGTGCTCTACATGCCCGCCGCAAACGAGCGCGCGCTCGAAAAGGCCAAGACCCTGCCCGCCGACGCAATCATCTTCGATCTCGAAGATGCCGTTGCCCCCGACGCCAAAGAGTCTGCGCGCGTGAACGCATGCGCCGCAGTGGCCTCTGGCGAATACGGTCACCGCGAATTGACCATCCGCTGCAACGGTCTCGACACCCCTTGGGGCGCCGACGATCTCGCGGCAGCCGCGAAGTCCGGCGCTTCAGCTGTCGTCATTCCAAAGGTGTCTTCGGTAGAGACCATCGATCTCGTGTCGTCCATTCTCCGTGCGGCTGGCGCTCCCGAAAGCATGAACATCTGGGCGATGATCGAGACCCCAACCGCCATCTTCGACGTGCGCCACATCGCCGCACATTCGCGTGTGACGGTGCTCGTGATGGGCACCAACGACCTCGCTCGCGAGCTACGCGCTCGGTTGGTGCCTGGCCGCCAACCACTGGTGCCACATCTCGCCGTCGCGTTGGCCGCGGCACGCGAGGCCGGCAAGGTCATCCTCGACGGCGTGTACAACGATGTGAAAGATCTCGATGGTTTCCGCGCCGAGTGTGTGCAAGGCGCCGAGATGGGCTTCGACGGCAAGACCCTCATTCATCCGTCGCAGGTTGAGATCGCTAACGACGTGTGGGCTCCTACGGCCGACGAAGTCGACCACGCCCGTCGTGTGATCGCAGCGTTCCAAGAGGGTCTCGCCGACGGCCGCGGTGTCATCACCGTAGATGGCCGCATGATCGAGAACCTGCACGTCGAAAACGCGCAGCGGGCCATCGCTACCGCCGACGCCATCGCCGCCCTCTAACCCTCACAAGCGCCATCACCACCATCACGCGTCCTCACACGCGCCCTCACCAACATCCGATCACCACTCACCATTTCGCTTCAACAAAGCGTTTGTTGAAGACAATTGGTCAACCCCCAACCTGAAGTCTTCAACAAACTTGGGAATGGGGACGCAGGACGCAGGAGGCTGGACGCGGGAGGACGGAGCGCGTGGACGGGGCGGCGCGGCGGCTGGATTAGAGCGTGGTGCGGAACAGGTTGATGGTGCGGTCCCACGCCGTGGCGGCTGCCGAGGCGTTATAGACCTCGGGGCGCGTGTCGTTGAAGAACGCGTGGTCGCATCCGGCGTACACGTGCAGCGTGGCGTCCTTGCCGAGATCGCGTAGCTGCGCCTGAAGGGCCGCTGCGTTGTCGGGAGTGAAGAACGCGTCGTCGGCTGCGTAGTGGCCCTCGACCTTGGCGGCCAATGCCGACCAATCGGGCTGAGCGCTTGCCCACGGAATGAGCCCGTAGAACGGGGCCACGGCTGCCACAGCATCGGGGCGGTGGCACGCGGCTACAAGTGCAAGCCCGCCACCCATGCAGAACCCGACCACGCCAACCTTGGCGCTACCGGTGCGCTGCTGCAACAGGTCGATCGCACCAGACATGTCTTTGGCGGCCTCACCGACGTTCAAGCCCATCATCAACTTGCCAGCACCATCGGGCTCGGTGGCCGAGGCTCCGTGATAAAGATCGGGGGCGAGCGCAACGAACCCCGCTGCAGCGACGCGGTCGACAATGTCTTTGATGTGATCGTTGAGACCCCACCACTCTTGGATGACAACGACTCCGGGTCCGCTGTCGCCAGCAAGGTACCCCTCGCATGTGCCGCCGTTGCTTGTGAATGTGATCAGTTCGCCCATGGGTGCGACTGTAGTGCGGCCACCATGTCGCAAGATTCAACGAATCTTGAAGGTCACATCTGGTCGAACCTATGCGCACCACGCTGCATCGAATACGATGCAGGCATGACTGCTCTCGAAGCTCCTCAATCAGACGCATACATCAACGACCGGAGCCATGTGTTCCACAGTTGGTCAGCACAGGGCGCTCTCAAGCCCATCGTGGTTGCTGGCGCCGAGGGCAGCTGGTTCTGGGACGAGAACGGCAAGCGCTACCTCGACTTCTCGAGCCAACTCGTGAACGTGAACATTGGGCATCAGCACCCCAA
Organism: Actinomycetota bacterium; assembly: GCA_026393695.1. Taxonomy (GTDB): domain Bacteria; phylum Actinomycetota; class Acidimicrobiia; order Acidimicrobiales; family Ilumatobacteraceae; genus WLMZ01. Next base: position 133 of record JAPKZR010000292.1, on the reverse strand, counting down.
GCTTGTCGCTGCGATTCAAGAGCAGGCCGGCAAGTTGTGCACCATTGCTCCATTCCACGCCAACGAAGCCCGCAGCGAGGCCGCACGACTCATTGCCGAGTTGGCGCCCGGCGATTTGAACATGGTGTTCTTC
>JAPKZR010000239.1 GCA_026393695.1 Actinomycetota bacterium | reverse complement strand
TACGACCAACCGCGGTCGAGTAGTTGGCCAGTGAGCAGAATGCCAATCGAGCCGCCGAGCAACGCTGCGGCAGTAATGAGCCCGGCCGCGCGACCCCGGTTACCAGTTGGGAACAATTCGGTTCGGTACACAGAGAACGCCGGGTACGCGATGCCGCCGAGAAGGCCAGCGCCGAACGCTCCGAGCCAGAGTCCGGCACCGGCCACGCTGAATGACCAGATCAGCAACGCAGTGCCGAGAGGGGCAGCGATCACGAGCACGCGGCGGCGTCCGCGGATGTCGGCGATGCGGCCACCAATGATGAATCCGATAGAGGCTGGCGTGGCGGTGGCCAACGTGAACAGGCTGATCGCACCGCCCGAGAAGCCACGCACGTCGTCGAGATAGCGGTTCTGAAAGAACGAGGCCGGGGCCACGAACATGTTGCCGCAGAACGAAACCATCGCGATCTGGCCGAACCGCACGCGGTCGAGACGCGGCGCGATCACGTGTGGTCGCTCGAAGCGGCGCGTCTCGGGAAGTCGGCGCCGGAGATCGAATGCGACAGCGAACCAGATCAGCGCGATGAGATAGATGAGCCTCCAACCGGCGTCACCGAGGTCGGCAAGTGGCAGACCCATCACTGCAATGCCGGCGCCGAGACCACTGGCCATAGCGAGCACGCTGATCGCGTATGCGCGGCTGTTGCGTGGCATCTCTTCGGCTGCGGCGACAGCGATCAGAAGGTCGAGCGCAAGGCCCATCGGGCGGCCGATCGATTGCGTGGCCACCAGCACACCAAAGTTTGGCGCCAGGGCTCCAAGAGCCGAGAACAACGGAGCCAACCAGGCTGCGAGCACGATCATCCGTCGTCGTCCGGCACGGTCGGCCATGAAGGCAATCGGCAGGGCAAACACGATGCCAACGCGAACGATTACACCGCCAACACCCTGTCCGAACTTGCCGATGCCGAAATCTTTCGCAGCAAAGTTGGCGGTCTGCGTGAACAGCGTGTTGGCAAACGCCGAGCTCATTGAGGCTGCGGCGAGCAGACCGAGCAACAGCGCCTGTCGAGGATCGAGGCGGTCAGGTGGCGCCCACCAGGGTTGCGCGCCGTGGGTGCTGACTCGTCCGTGCCGACCGATGGTGCGCCGCACCGGGTGCCTGAACACCCATCCGAACCACGGGATCGAGAGGCCATACCGTGTTGTTTCGCGAACGGTTGTGGCGTCGATTTCTACCGTTCGTTCGTAGTGCGTGAACGGCCCTTCGGCTTGGGTAAACGTGCGCATGGCGGCATCGCTGGTGGCGGCAACTTCTTTGACGAAGTCGTTGCGCGGGGCAAGCACGTGAGCTGCGTTGGCCTCGGTAGCGGGCAGTTCTCGGACAATGCGCTGACTCCCCACCACATCGGGAGCATACTGGTGCGATGGATTCGGGCGCGGAACAGATTGTGGTGCGTCGCAGTGGTCCGCTCGAGGGCGAGATCACTGTGCCGGGCGCGAAGAACTCGGTGCTGAAGCTGATGGCTGCATCGCTGTTGGTCGACGGTGTCACCACGCTCACCAACGTTCCCGCAATCGCCGACGTCGCGATCATGGGCGATCTGCTCGACGCGATCGGCGTGTCGTCGGCTCGTCACCCCAACGATCCCACCACGTTGGTACTCACCCATCACGGAGTGATCACTCCGGTAGCGCCATACGAACTTGTCGAGCGAATCCGTGCCTCGATCAACGTGCTCGGCCCGCTGCTCACTCGCTATGGCGAGGTGCGGCTGTCGCTGCCTGGTGGCGACGACTTCGGTAGTCGGCCCATCGATATGCACCTGTCTGGTCTCGAGGCAATGGGCGCCACATTCGAACTGCACCACGGCTACCTCGAGGCGCGTGCCGAGCGTCTGCATGGGGCCAAGATCACCTTCGAGTTCCCCAGCGTTGGGGCCACCGAAAACTTGCTCACTGCGGCCGTGTTTGCCAAGGGAACCACCGTTATCGATAACGCGGCGCGTGAGCCCGAGATTGGCGACCTGTGCGAATTTCTTGTGGCGATGGGCGCCGACATCGAGGGCATTGGTTCGTCCACATTGGTGATTCACGGCGTTGAGCGCGATTCGCTGCGGCCCGTTACTCACGAGATCGTGCCCGACCGAATTCAGGCGGCCACCTACATTGCTGCGGCGGCGGTTACTGGTGGCGAGATCACGTTGCGCAACGCTCGTGCCGAACATATGGAGATGTTGATTCGTCGCTTCGTCGACATGGGTCTGCAGATCACTCCGCAAACACAGGGCATTGCGGTGTTCGCTCCCAAGCGCTTGCGTTCAGTCGATGTGGCCACGCTGCCATATCCGGGCATTGCTACCGACTACAAGCCGCTTATCGTGACCATGCTTGCCGTGGCCGATGGTGTGGGCATCGTCACCGAGAACCTCTATCCGGGTCGATTCCGTTATGTCGAAGAGCTCTTGCGTCTTGGCGCCGACATCAGCACCGATGGCCACCATGCCGTGGTTCGTGGTGTGGCCCGATTGTCGGGTGCTCCAGTGAAGGCCCCCGACATTCGTGCGGGCGCAGCGTTGGTGGTGGCTGGTCTCGTTGCCGAAGGTGAAACCGTGATTACCGGCGTCGATCACATCGACCGCGGCTACGACGATCTGGTCGGTCGACTGGCGATCCTCGGCGCCGACATCACCCGCCGCTAATCCGCCGCGCATTCACGTCCGCTCAGCCCGCATGGGCCTAATCCGCCGCGCATTCACGTCCGCTCAGCCCGCATGGGCGCGATTTGGGACAACTGCTGTCCCAAATCGCGCCCATGCAACGAGGGCGGGCGAGAACCCGGCGAGATCGGCGACGGGGCGAGGTGGGTCAGCTATCGCTTGAGGGAGTGACGTTGTCAGCGGGTGGCTGCGGGTGCTCGAGCTTTGCGGCTCGAGAGCGAGCCAGCCACAGCAAGCCAACAATGACCAACAGTGGACCAGCAACAATCAGGCCTTCGTCCCAGCCGCCTTGATGAGCCACAACAGCGGCGAGGGTCTGGACTGCATGTGGGGCGTGCGCAATGGTGCGAATTGTTGTCACAAACGACAAATCTAGCGGTGGTCGTGCTTAGATAGATTCCGGTCAAGTCAGAGGTAACACCACATGCGCGCCCAAGTCGAAGAATGTATTGAGATCATCCGGCCTGCTCTTCAGGCCGATGGTGGCGATATCGAACTCAAAGATGTCGATGAGGTCACCGGAATTGTCTCCGTCACCCTCGTGGGTGCCTGTGGCACATGCCCAGCCAGCACGCAGACCCTCAAGGCCGGTATCGAGCGCATCATGCGCGACCGTGTCGACGGTGTGACCGAGGTTGTGGCGGTCTAATTTCGTGGCTCGCCAGAATCGACCCGTTGAAGAATTGTTTAGCGCCGCGTGCGATGGCGACCGTGGCGCACTGGCCCGCTTGCTGTCGCTCATTGAGCGTGGCGAAGAAGAAGCCCGCACGATCGGACGCCTGTCGTATCCACGTGGCGGACGTGCCTACACCGTGGGCCTCACCGGTGCGCCGGGTGCAGGCAAGAGCACGCTGACATCGGCAACGATCGGACATCTGCGCTCGATGCAACTCGAGGTCGCAGTGCTGGCCATCGACCCGTCGTCACCGTTTACCGGCGGCGCCATCTTGGGCGATCGTGTGCGTATGCAAGATCACGCCACCGATGCCGGTGTGTTCATTCGCTCGATGGCCACGCGTGGTCATCTTGGCGGCCTGTCGCTGTCGACCCCCGAGGCCATTCGCTTGCTCGATGCCGTTGGTCGCGAATGGATCCTGGTCGAGACCGTTGGTGTCGGACAGGTAGAGGTCGAGATCGCGGGCAAAGCCGACACCACCGTTGTTGTGGTCAACCCAGGCTGGGGCGATTCGGTGCAGGCCAACAAAGCGGGCCTGATGGAGATCGCCGACATCTTCGTGATCAACAAGAGCGATCGCAAGGGCACTGCCGAGACCCGTCGAGATCTCGAGCAAATGCTCGAACTCTCCGATCTGTCGCACGACGCTTGGACTCCACCGATTCTCACCACGGTGGGCACCACCGCGCAGGGCGTGCCTGAACTGTGGAACACAGTGCTCGAGCATCGCCAGTTCATCACCGATCATGGTGTGCTCGAACAGCGACGCGAGTTCCGTTTGCGTGAAGAACTTCGCGACATCGTGGCTCGCCGTCTGCATCAACGCGCTCGCGAGATTTGTGGTGGCGATCGCTGGGAGTCGTTGCAGAGCGATGTGCTGCATCGCCAACTCGATCCGTGGGGCGCCGCCGATCAGATGCTTTCTGGGTTGGCCTGATCCCGTTCGCCGCTTCAATAGCGTGGCGCGCTGATTAGGTTTGACGAATGGAATCTTTGAGCATCGAGCACGCGCAGCTAGTTCACCTTGATCGTCGCGACGACGGCGTTGCAGTTGTCACCCTGAACAACCCCAAGGTGAATGCGTTGTCGCAAGAGTTGTTGGCGCGCTTGGCCGAGGTAGCCGACGAGCTCACCACCGATCCCGCTGGCGCTGTGGTGGTTACAGGCGGCGAGCGAATCTTTGCTGCCGGTGCCGACATCAGCCAGTTCGGTGGATCCGCCGAAGCTGTGGCCATCACGGCTGGCTTTCACCGGGCGCTCGACGCAATCGCTGCGATTCCTCGGTTCGTGATCGCAGCGGTCAGCGGCTACGCCTTGGGCGGCGGCTGCGAACTCGCGCTGGCGTGCGACTACCGCATCGCCGGCGAGCGCGCCGTGTTTGGGCAACCCGAAATTCTGCTCGGCATCATCCCCGGTGGTGGAGGTACGCAACGTCTGGCTCGCGCGGTTGGCGCCAGTCGCGCCAAAGAACTGTGCATGACAGGTCGTCAGGTGAAGGCCGACGAAGCATTGCGCATTGGTCTCGTCGACGAACTGGTACCGGGCGACCAGTTGCACGAGCGTGCGATCGCGTTGGCCGCCGAGCTCGCCAAAGGCGCAACGGTGGCGCAGGCCATCACCAAGCAAACGATCGATGCTGGATTGTCGATGTCGTTGGCCGATGG
>JAPKZR010000228.1 GCA_026393695.1 Actinomycetota bacterium | reverse complement strand
GACGGCAGGTGTATTGCTCTGGAACGTGGCCTACACCACCGGCACCATCGACAATGTGCAGAAATTCTTCGAGTCGTTCGGTTGGAGCAGCTTCCGGTTCAAAGGCGGCGAACTTTTTCACAATGCGTGGATCGCTGGCCTATTCGCGTGCGTGGGTCTCACCGGAATGGCTCTCTTGGCCGCAACTTTGTTCAATTTGATCACCGATTTGGTGGGTGGTATCCGTGTCTCGGTGCTTGAAGAAGAAGTGGTCGAGCGTCATCCGGCCACCACAAAACACCGGTCGGTTCACATTGCAGACAATTCTGTCGACGATCGCAGTTGAGGTTCACCCAGTTGTCCCGATAACGTGCGGTGCCCGACTTCCGGGGCTATAGCTCAGTCGGTTAGAGCGCATCCCTGATAAGGATGAGGTCCACAGTTCGATTCTGTGTAGCCCCACGGTGAAAATGATTCGTCGAACCATCTTGGCCTTGTCCGCGGCCGGCATTGTGGCTGGCGTGCTGCGTTTGCGCGGCAAAGGCGGGGTGCCACCGCAACAAGGTGGTTGGCGCGAGCTACCCGTTGATCCGAAATGATCACAGCCGCGTGACCGAGTCGTCCCCTGTGTCATCCCCGATTGTGGTGGTGGTGGGCGTCGGCGTTACCGGAGCACGCATTGCCGAGTTGTTGTCGATCGACTCGTCGTTTCGAGTTGGTGTTGTCGACGAATCTCCCCTCGTGGCCGCGCGCGTTGCCCAAGCCGCTTCGGCAGTAGTGCTCGATCTCAACGATGCGATGGCGGCCGATGTGGTGGTGCTCGCACTTCCGGCGCCGCATGCCGAACTTGCGGCACGGCTGCTGGCAAACGGGGTGTCGGTTGTGTCGCTCAGCGACGATCTCGACGATGTGCGTGCGCTGCTTGAACTCGATCATCGCGCCCGTGTGAACGACGCAACCTTGGTGGTCGGCGCTGCAATGGCTCCTGGCCTGTCGGGATTGTTGGCACGCCATCTGGCCGAGCAACTCCACGTGGTCGACGAAGTACATGTGGCCATGCATGGCACCAGCGGCCCGGCGTGCGCCCGCCAGCATCATCAGGCACTGGGCGGTACATCGCTGGGTTATCACGACGGCGAGTGGGTGCATCGCCCTGCCGGAGCTGGCCGCGAACTGTGCTGGTTCCCCGAACCGGTGAACTCGTACGACTGCTACCGCGCCGAAATGCCTGACCCACTGCTGCTGCACCGAGTGTTCGCTACGGCGGGCCGGTTGAGCGCGCGCATGTCGGCTACTCGCCGCGACCGCTTTACCGCCCGGCTGCCAATGCTGCGACCACCCCACGCCGAAGGTGGTCTTGGCGGCTTGCGAGTTGAGGTTCGTGGTGCGCTGGCCAACGGCGCACGCGAAACAATCATCGCGGGCGTCGCGGTGCGCAGCGGATTTGCTGCCTCGGTCGTTGCCGCGGCGTCGCGGTGCGCAGCGGATTTGCTGCCTCGGTCGTTGCCGCCGTGATGACACGTTGGGTGCTTCTCGACTCACCGCAACGAGGCGTTGTGGTGATGGGCGACGAGGCACTGCCAACGGCTGCGTTCGTGGCAGCGGTGCAAGCCGATGGCGTGCGTATCTATGAGTTCACCGGCGTGGCGCGATGAGTCTCGATGTGCACCAGATCGCTGCAACCCGCTTGGCTGCAGGAGATCAGAGATACACAACGTTGCGGCGTCGGTTGGTAGACATCCTCGCCCGGGCCGATCATCCAGTAACGATCCCCCACATCTTGGAACTGCATACCGAATTGTCGCAAAGCTCGGTGTATCGCAACCTGGCTGTGCTCGAGCAGGTTGGCGTTACGGCCAAAGTGGTCACCCACGACGAATGGGCTCGCTTCGAGTTGGCCGAAGACCTTGCCGGCCATCATCACCACTTGATCTGCGAGGTGTGCGGCACCGTGCGCGATGTGCAGATTCCTGATGCTGTTGAGTCGGCGCTTGATGAGTCGCTCAGCGGCCTGGCAACGCTGCACGGTTTCGAGCTGCGTCACCATCGCCTCGATTTGCTCGGTGTGTGTGCCGAGTGCCGTTAGTCGGCGCGGGGTTGATCGAGCGCAACGGTGTGTGAGGCCTGAGCCTCGAACAGATCGAGGCGCAATGCCATCCGCTCGACCGCATCGGTGAGTCGCTCGAGGTGATCGGTGAGATCTTCGGTGGTCACTACGTTGGCTCGCC
>JAPKZR010000296.1 GCA_026393695.1 Actinomycetota bacterium | reverse complement strand
GCGAATTGCCAACGAAGATCTACACGTAGCCCAGCGCGGTAACCTGCAAGCCATGTGCGGGATCATTGCGATTTTGAGCAAGCCGACCACGCGATTGGCACCAACCTCGGCCAGCATCATCGCCGCGCTCGATGAGGCGCTTGGCCTGAGTCCAAGTACTGCAGCTATGGCCGACGCCTGCGCTGCGCTTGACCAAACGCTGCGCGGTGTTGCGGGCGTTCAGGCACTGGTGGGTCGCCACGAACTGGCGGCGAGCATCATCGCCCGCGTCGACCAGCTTGAGGCAGCGCTGGCCAGTGCAGAGTCGACACTTGAGCTTGGTACCGATCTCACACCCGATGTGGTTGAGGCCACCAACGTGGTCATCGGTCGTTTGCGTGATGCCCTCTGGTCGATTCGCAACGACCGACTTCGAGCTGCGCGCGCGGTCGATGAGCTTGCGGGACGTGACGCCGCGCCTGCGGGGGTGGCTGCTTACTTCGCAGTGCATCAGGCGTTCTCGGCGCTCGATCGACTTGAGGTGCGCGGCCGCGACTCGGCCGGGTTACACCTGTTCGTGTGGGGTCACAACCTGTCGATCGATGACCCCGCAGTGCGTAGCTTGCTGGCCGGGCGCAACGATAACTCATTGTTCACCGGCGGTTCGGTGCGTGTTGCCGGGCAATGTCTGAGCTTTGTGTACAAAGCAGCCGCTGAGATTGGTGAGCTTGGCGACAACACCCGCGCGTTGCGGGCTGCAGTAATGGGCGACGACCTGTTGCGCCTCGCACTGTCATCGCCGAGCTCGCGACTCAACGTCTTGGGGCACACCCGCTGGGCAAGCGTGGGCATTATCAGCGAGCCAAACTGCCATCCCCTGAACAGCGACGAACTCGAAGCTGGTTACGAGCAGGGGCCGTATTTGGTGGCGGCACTGAATGGCGATGTCGACAACCATGCCGACCTGAAGATCGAGCACAACCTGCGAATCGCTGGGCCCATCACCACCGACGCCAAGGTGATTCCGGCGTTGGTCTCACGTTTTTCTGCTGCATCGAACGGCGACGTTGTTGAAGCGTTTCGACGCACGGTGGCCAGCTTTGAGGGCAGTGTTGCCATCGGTGCGGCCAGTGCCGACGAGCCGGAGCAGCTGCTGTTTGCGTTGCGCGGCAGCGGCCAGGCGCTGTATGTCGGCCTCGCCGACGATGCGTTCATCGTTGCCAGCGAACCGTATGGCGTGGTCGAAGAGACAAGCCGTTATGTGCGTATGGATGGCGAGACCCCCAGCGATCCAGACCAGCCCGAAAGCCGCGGTCAGGTTTTCGCCTTATCGGCGGCACATGCTGGCGAGCTCGAAGGCATCCGCCGCTTGTCGTATAGCGGCACCGAGTTACCGCTCGCAGCGCGAGACGTCGTTGTGGCCGAGGTAACCACCCGCGATATCGATCGTGGCGCGGCACCGCACTTCTTGCTCAAGGAAATCACCGAAGCCCCCGAGAGCTTCCGCAAGACATTGCGCGGCAAGATCATCGAGCGCGATGGCATGTTGCGCGCAGTCGTTGGGGCTCGATCGCTTCCTCCGTTTATCGCTGAGCGTCTGGCCACCGGAGCTATCCGTCGCGTGCTCGTGATCGGCCAGGGCACTGCTGCCATCGCCGGACGCAGCATGGCGGCAACGCTCGCAACGCTCACCGAGGGTGGCCTCGATGTCGACCCTGTGGTGGCTACCGAACTGAGTGGCTTTGGTATGCGCCTCGACATGAGCGACACGCTCGTGGTGGCGGTGAGCCAGAGCGGTACAACCACCGACACCAATCGCACGGTCGATCTTGTTCGCGGTCGCGGTGCCTGCGTGATTGGCATCGTGAATCGTCGCAACAGCGATCTCACCGACAAGGCCGATGGTGTGTTGTATACCTCTGATGGCCGCGACGTTGAGATGAGCGTTGCCTCAACGAAGGCCTTCTACGCACAGGTCGCTGCCGGTGCGTTGCTGGCCTGTGCGATCAGCGAGGCGGCAGGTCTTGGTTCGGCGCAACGCAGGCACCAGTTGCTCTCGTCGCTGCGTGAGATTCCTGATGCGCTGGTGTCGGTGCTTGGGTTGCGCGACCAAATTGGCGAGGCTGCTCGCCGGTTCGCCCCGCAGCGTAGGTATTGGACAGTGGTTGGCAACGGCGCGAATGCCGTGGCCGCGCAAGAAGTGCGTATCAAGCTCAGCGAGCTTTGCTACAAGAGCATCGCCTGCGATGTCACCGAAGATAAAAAACACATCGACCTCTCGTGTGAGCCACTCATCATCGTGTGCGCGGCCGGCTTGGTTGGCGGCACGGCCGACGACGTTGCTAAAGAAGTGGCCATCTTCCGCGCCCACAAGGCGCTGCCGATTGTGATTGCCACCGAGGGCGACAAGCGTTTTTCGGCTGCTGCTCAAGTGATCGGAGTGCCGGCCGTAGATGGCGCACTTGCCTTCATTTTGTCGGCGATGGTGGGCCACCTCTTTGGCTACGAGGCAGCGCTGGCCATCGACGCATCGGCTCGTCCGCTGCGCGAAGCACGCGAGGTTATTGAGCGAGCCATCTCCACCACCGATGTTGGCGACGAAGTGATGCGGCTGGTGCGCAAGGAGCTCGAGCCCATCGCCGAACGGTTCTTCATTGCGCTGCGCACAGGTGTATACGACGGTCAGATGGAAGCGTCTACAGCTGTTCGGGTGGTGTCGATGTTGCGCGACGCGCTCAGCGATGCGCCACTCGAGTCGTATCACGCCGATACCGGAAAGGTGGGCACGCCGAGCGCGCTCATCGATGATCTCACTGCCGCACTCACGCGCGCCATCGAAGAACTCACTCGCCCCATCGATGCAATCAAGCATCAGGCCAAGACCGTTACCGTCGGGATCAGCCGCAACGACGAAGGTGTGCTCGACCGTCGCTTGGTGCAATCAGTGCTCTCGCTCGGGGTTGGTCGCGATCGCTTGTCGTATCGCTCGATGAAGGTGCTTGCCGATCTCGACCCGGCCGTTGCCGAGGTTGTTGGGTTCACCCGTTACGGCATCGAGGGCGACCCTGACACCACAAGCGCAACGATCACAATCGTGGACCGTGGGGGCCTCTCACGCGATGTCGCATCTCGCGTAGAGCGCAATCATTCGCTGGTGGGCACCAAGCGCCGCGTTGCAGCCGAGCGAGATGTGCTCGTGGCTCGTGGACGCAGCGACGGCCGAACCGTAATCTTTGTTCCCGAGCTCAAGGGCGCGCAGATCACTGGCATCACGTTGTTGCATGTGCGGTTTCACGATCGCTTGCCGGCCGCCGTGATGCGCGGGGTCTTGCAGGGTTACGACCGTCGATACAACCGTCTTGTCGACTGGGTGGCCGAAACCGAAGGCGGATTCAGCGACGATCTGCTCGGCGAGCTTCCGGTGGGCGATTTGCTGATCTTGCCGATCAGCGAGATGGCCGATCGCTGGCGTCGTTAGATCATGATCGGCATCGGGGTCGACGCCATAGAGATAGATCGGTTTCGGCGCTCGCTGCAACGCACGCCGACCATGCGCGAACGGTTGTTCACCGCAGACGAACTTCAGTACGTGGCCTCAAAGGTCGATCCGGTGCCGTCGCTTGCGGTTCGCTTTGCTGCGCGAGAAGCAGTGATGAAGGCACTCGGTGTGGGGCTTGGTGCGTTTGGGTTTCACGATGTGTCGGTCACCCGCATTGACTCGGGCGCGCCGTCGTTGCGCGTGTCGGCGCGTGCTGCCGAACTGGCCCGCGACGCAGGGGTCACGCGGTGGCATGTTTCGTTGACGCACAGCGACCTGCTCGCCATTGCATACGTGATCGCCGAGTAGGCGCAGCGGCCTCGCCGGTGGTGAGGGTGTGTACTAGCTACGCTCAACGACATGTTGTCGATCGTGACGCCAGACGAGATGCGCGACATCGACGCGACTGCTACGCGAAGCACCCCGGCGAATGTGTTTATCGAGCGGGCGGGCTCGGCAGTTGCGTGGGCCGCATTGCGCATGTTGGGTGGCTCGTATGGTCGCCGTGTTGTGGTTGTAGCTGGCCCGGGCAACAACGGTGCCGATGGTCGAGTTGCCGCGCGCAAGCTTGCGCTCAAGGGCGTGCAGGTGACCGTGTTCGCGGCGGCTGATTGCCCAACGGTGTTGCCTGATTGTGACCTCGTCATTGATGCTGCGTACGGAACCGGGTTTCACGGATTGTGGCAGGCTCCCGATCCGGGCTCAGCGCTTGTGCTCGCCGTCGACATTCCGTCGGGGGTCGATGGCCTCACTGGGGCGGCTGGTTCTGGAGTCATGCAGGCCGACCACACGGTGACCTTTGTTGCGTTGAAGCCTGGTCTGCTGTTCGAGCCGGGAGCCGCGCTGGCGGGCTCTGTCGAGGTGGTCGACATCGGGCTCTCTGCCGACCATGTCAGGGTTCATCTGGTGCAGCAAAGCGACGTCGCAGAATGGTGGGAGCCGCGCGAGGCCGCCGCACACAAGTGGAGCACGGCCACGCAGATCATCGCCGGCAGCCCGGGAATGACTGGCGCTGCTCACTTGGCGGCGAGCGCTGCCCAGAGAAGTGGAGCCGGCATGGTTCACCTCTCCGTGCCGGGTGCCGTGCCCAGCAGCGGCGATCACGAGTACGTGCAGCGCCCGTTGGGTGGCGGTGACTGGGCACGTGAAGCACTTGCCAGCCTTGATCGGTTTCAATCGTTGGTGATTGGACCCGGCCTCGGCCGGAGTCAGGGCAACGTTGCCGCGATCCGAACAGTGGTGAGCAAATCGTTAGTTCCCACGGTGATCGATGGCGATGGCCTGTTCGCCTTGGCGTGGAGCAGCGAGGGCCCGGCCTCGGTGCTGAAGGCTCGCGAGGCATCAACAGTGCTCACACCGCACGATGGCGAATTCGCGTTGCTCGCCGGCGCCAAGGTTGGACCCGATCGAATCATGGAAGCGCGCTTGTTGGCGTTTGAACTTGGCGTGGTCGTGTTACTCAAAGGCCCGGCAACCGTGGTGGCCGATCCCGATGGGCGCGTGCTCGTGGTCACCGCGGGCGACGAGCGTCTGGCCACGGCCGGAACCGGAGACGTGCTGTCGGGCATTATCGGCGCGCTACTCGCGCAAGGTCTCTCGGCGTTTGAGGCAGCGGCAGCAGGAGCGTGGATCCATGGTCGTGCTGGGCGCTTGGGGCCTCGCCGCGGGCTCATCGCCAGCGACTTGTTGCCGCTGATTCCACAGGTTCTGGACTCGCTGCAATGAGGTGGGCATGGGCCGAGGTGAACCTCGATGCCGTCGCGCACAATGTTCGTCTGATTCGTGAGGTCGTCGCGCCGTCTGCTGTGTGGGCTGTCGTGAAGGCCGACGCCTACGGCCACGGCGCAGTGCCGGTGGCGCGAGCTGCGCTAAGCGCCGGTGCTGAGGGACTGTGTGTGGCGCTGGTGTCCGAGGGCGTCGAGCTTCGCGCTGCTGGGCTGACCACTCCGATCTTGATCTTGAGCCAGTCGCCCTCGGAAGAGTTCGATCTCGTGGTGTCGCATCAACTCACGCCCGCTGTGTATTGCCGCGAGTCGATTGAGGCGTTGGCGCAAGCTGCGGCGAGAGCGGGGCAAGCCGATTATCCGGTGCACCTGAAGAT
>JAPKZR010000088.1 GCA_026393695.1 Actinomycetota bacterium | reverse complement strand
GAACCACTCGACGCTGAGTCGGCTGTACGTGCAGTAGAGAACAGCGGTCTTGGTGGCGAGGCGCAGACGCCAATGTTTGCCGGCGCCAAGCCGTCGGCGGTACTGGTTGTGTTGGCCGATGGACCCCGTGGTGCCGAGGTGTTGCTCACCAAGCGAGCTCAGCATCTGCGTAATCACGCGGGCGAAATCAGTTTTCCGGGTGGGCGCCTGGAGCCTGGGGAGACGCCGTTACAGGCTGCTGTGCGCGAGGCCCACGAAGAAGTGGCCCTGCCCCCGCACGCTGTAAACGTGCGGGGACAGCTCAGTTCGCTCTCGACCGTGGTGAGCCGCAGCCATATCGTGCCGCTGGTGGCTCACCTTGGCTCGCGCCCCACCTTGCGGGCAGATGTGACCGAGGTCGATCGCATTCTGTGGGTGCCGCTACATGAGCTCGCTGACCGCAACACGTATCGCGAAGAGTGGTGGGGAACAGCGCCGCTTGACCGCCGAATGGATTTCTTCGAACTCGAAGGCGAAACGGTCTGGGGTGCCACCGGGCGCATCTTGCACGAGTTGCTTGGCGTTGTTTACGGACCTGCTACGAGTCGCACCGCGCCGTAAAACGTGTAGGCCCAGCCGTAACACGACGGGCGATCGAAGATCGATCGCGAGGCGCAATGGGCCTTGGTGTCGTCGAGAAACTGCAGGTCGATTCGCTTGCGCGACGCGCTATTCCAGAACTGCCCTCCACCGCCGTAGCGACGCTCGAGCAGATGTGTATTGCGATACCCAAAGTCGTGTCGCCGGCACGGCTCAGTGAAGTTGAACGACCTGCCGGTGTTGCCGACCAACGGGGCCGAACACAGGTCGGTGCTCCAATCGAACCACGTGTCGCCAGCAGTGCCCTGCAGCCCGACCCGAGTCCGGGCAGCGTTGGAGAATTGACTGAGTGTCACGTTGAACACGAGATGCTGCACATAGGCCGAATCGTTGACGGCGCTATTTCCAACGGCGAGCGCTGTGTGAGCGGAGGGAACGGCAGTCAACAAACTCGTGACTGCGACGAGGACATGGGCGAAGCGCCGCATAATGCCCCCTTGGGTGCGCACCGGACGGATCCGGTGGGGTTACTGATTCGGCATGCGCCGAGATGCAGAGTCAAGCAGCGTGAACCGACGCGCGCAACCTCGCGACTCGAGGCAATCGGCCGGTGCTACTGAGCGAGCGATTGCAACAATTGCCAGCCGTCGAGCACATGGCGTTCGGTGGTGAGCCGTGATCCGATCGAGAAGCGCAGGGTGCTTTGGGTGTTCAGCACGGTGCGTGTGAACAACGCTTTGCCGGTGAGGTTGGCGCGCTCGATGAGCGAGTCGGTGGCCTCGTTGCCTTCGCGCAATCGAATGCAAAGCAGGTTCAGTGGATGCGGCGCCACGACCTCGAAGCGGTGATCGGCCACGACCCATTGGGCGAGTAATTCGGTGAGACGAACGTGCTCGCGGATCATCGTTTGAATCGACTCGATGCCGTCGCACCGAATGGTGAACCACAACTTCAGCGATCGGAAGCGACGACCAAGTGGAACCTGCCAGTCGCGATAGTCGATGACCGCTCCCGATTCGGCTGCCTTTGAGCGAAGGTACTCGGGCAAGATGCTGAGCGCGCCCAGCAGCGCAGCGCGATCGGCGGTCCAGAACAGGTCGCAATCGAAGTTGACGCCCATCCATTTGTGAGGGTTGGTGCAGTAACTGTCGGCAAGCTCGAGCCCGTTGTTCACCCACCGATATTCGGGGGCCAATGCTGCGATTCCACTCATCGCCGCGTCGACGTGAAGCCATACGTTGTTGGCGTTGCACACGGTTGCTATTTCAGCCGTGGGATCGAACGAGGTGGAGCTGGTGGTGCCATGCGTGGCGCAGACAAAAAACGGTGTGAGGCCGGCATCGATGTCGGCAGTCATCATGCGCACGAGCTCGTCGACTCGCATCGCGAAATTCTCATCGACGGGAACCATGCGCATTCGATCGAGACCAATTCCAGCGATTCGTAGGCCCTTCTCGATGCTGCTGTGAGCCTGGGTAGTTGCATATGCAACTAGTGACGACGTGTCGCCGTCAAGGTTCACGCGGCCGTTCGTTGTGCGCCAGCGCGCTGCGAGAATGGCTGCGAGCGTGGCCTCTGATGCGGACCCGTGGATGACGCCGCCGCCTGTTGCCGAGTCGCTGCGGAAGCGCTGCGGAAGGCCCAGTAGTTCTTGCATCCAGTCGAGCATGAGGGTCTCTACCTCGGTGCAAGCAGGGCTCGTGATCCAGCTCATGCCTTGGACGCTGAGGCCCGCTGATGCAAGCTCACCAAGGATCGACGAGTACGAAGAGTTGGCCGGAAAGTATGCGAAGAAGTTGGGGTGTTGCCAATGCGTGATGCCCGGCAGAATCACGGCGTCAAGGTCACGCAGCACTGCGTCGAACGGCTCAATGGCGGTTGGTGGGTGCGCTGGAAGCGCGGCGCGAACATCGCCCGGCTGTAACTCTGGATCGATCACAGGGAAGGCCTCGATGCCCTCGATGTAGTCGGTGATCCAATCGATGAGCGCATAACCGTTCTGACGAAATTCTTCTGGTGTCACGGACACATACGGTAACCGTGGCCCTGTCGTGCCGATGCGCGCTGGCGTACCCTTGGCGCATGTCGTCAGCACATATCGACCCGCATCTTTTTGTCGTGCACACCGCAGAGCCCCGAGGGTTTCGTCAAGCCTTCGTACGCGAGGGAGTGGGTGGGGTGCCGTTGGTGTGCGTGCACGGTTGGCCCGAGACGATGCGAATCTTTTGGAAGGTGATTCAACCGCTTGCTGATGCCGGGTTTGAAGTCATCGTTCCCGATTTGCGCGGGTTTGGTCAGAGCGCCGTGAGCGCCGATGGGTTCAATGATGTGGCCTCACATGCACGTGATCTGTACGCGTTGGTGCACGATCACCTTGGGCATGAGTCGGTGGTGTTGTTGGGTGGCGATCTCGGCGGCCCGGTGATTCAAGACCGCGCGCTGCGCTATCCCGAATGGGTCGACCGAATGGTGCTGTTCAACTCGCCGCTGCCATTTCTGAAACAGGAGATGTCCGGCATCGAAGGAACCCGGGCACCACGTGAGGCCGCCGACTATTT
>JAPKZR010000155.1 GCA_026393695.1 Actinomycetota bacterium | reverse complement strand
GTGGATTAGCCCGGTGTTTCGCGCGGCCAAGGTCGACGACGCCAGCATCGTCCATGAGATCCGGCGTGTGTACGAATCCAGCGGGCAGCTCATCGATCCGCATACGGCTACCGGCACGGCTGCGGTGCGCAGCCTCGGTGCGCATCTCGACGGACGCCCAGTGGTCACATTGGCAACCGCGCATCCCGCCAAGTTCCCCGATGCGGTGTTTGCCGCGACCGGTGTGCGGCCACCGTTGCCAGCGCACCTCGCCGATCTGCTCGATCGCACCGAGCGCACGAATCTAGTTGCGAACGATCTCGCCGCCGTTCAGACATTTGTCGAGCGGGCCGTCGCTCGCTGACCAATTGCGTTGGGCTCACGCCCGGTTTGGCCAACGCGGCGATCTGGCGCGGTGGTTGCATCTCAGCTGAAGTGATGTGTAAGGTGCGTGTTGCTCGGACTTCCGAGCCGCACTTTCCGATGCGCCCCGCGACCATTTCGCTGGCGGAACCGTGGCTGTGTGAATCTCTTGTTGCTGTTGGCGGGTCTATCAACGTCGGTTGTGCTTGTGCACGTCTCGCGTCTCGCCCACATAGCCCTCGTCCCGGTTTGGGACATTTCTTGGAAAGTTGGATCCCGTGGCTGCGGATGCCCTCGAACAGTCAGTGCTCGAATCAAAAGATCGCGAGCAGTTGGTTGCAATTGCCTCGGCGCTCGGTGTGAAGAGCACCTCGCGCGCCAAAAAGGCCGACCTCATTCAGAAAATTCTTGAGCAGACCGGTGCTGTGCCGATGGCCTCAGCGGCACCTGCTCCTGCGCCTGCTGCGGCCCCCGCCGCTGCCGCTGCGCCTGCCGCCCCAAGCGAAGCGGCTACGCCTGCCACCGATACGCCACGTCCAGCGCCTGCGGGCCGCGGGCCTGCCGGTCGCCCAGGTTCCCCTCGCGGTGCTGCTCCAAAGCCGGCACCAGCGGCGGTTGCCGAGGTCATGCTTGGTGCCGATGGCGAGCCATTGCCCGACTGGGAAGTTGAGCTCATTCGTCAGGGCTTCAGTACCGAAACTACGGCCGCCGGAGCAGCGCCTGCTGCTACTGGATCGGCCGATGGCGACGCTGATGGCGAAGGCGAAGAAGGAGCCGAAGGCGCAGAAGGCGATGGGCTCAGCGCCAATCGCCGCCGCCGCCGCCGTCGCAACAAGAATCGTGGCGAAGGCGCCGAGGGCGCCGAGGGCGATCGTCCTGATGGCCCACGTCCTGATGGCCCACGTAATGTCGGTCCACGCAACGAGGGACAGCGCAACGACGGGCAACGCAATGCTGGACAGCGCCAGAATCGCAATGACCGCAACGATCGCAACGATCGCAACGATCGGTATGACCGCAACGATCGCAACGATCGTGGCGATCGCTCCGGTGGCGGCGAAGGCACCGAGGGTCCAATCTCACTCGAGCCGGTGCAGGTTTCGGGCTATCTCGATCTGCGCGACGAGGGCTATGGCTTCTTGCGCGTGAACGGCTACCTCGCCAGCCGCGACGATGCCTACATCCCAGTGAAGCTCACTCGCCAGTTCGGTCTGCGTAAGGGCGACTTTGTTACCGGCCTCAGCCGTCCAGCAGGTCGCAACGAGAAGAACCCGGCGCTGCTCGAGATCCACACGGTGAACGGCGGCGATCCCGAAAAGGCGCGTACGCGTCCTCGCTTCGAAGACCTCACTCCGTTGTTCCCTGACACGAAGTTGCACCTCGAGAATCCGTCTGATGCAAACAACATGACGGCTCGAATCATCGACCTCATTAGCCCGATTGGTAAGGGCCAGCGCGGCATTATCGTGTCGCCGCCAAAGGCCGGCAAGACCACGATCATGAAGACCATCGCAACCTCTATCGAGCGCAACCACCCTGAGTGCAAACTCATCGTGTTGCTCATCGACGAGCGTCCCGAAGAAGTAACCGACATGCGTCGCACCGTGAAGGGCGAAGTTATTGCGAGCACCTTCGACCGTCCGAGCGACGAGCACACTCACGTTGCCGAACTCTGCATCGAGAAGGCCAAGCGCATGGTCGAAAACGGTGACGACGTCGTGATCATTCTCGACGGCATTACCCGCCTCAGCCGCGCCTACAACCTGGCTGCGCCGGCCACTGGTCGAATCATGTCGGGCGGTATCGATGCCGGTGCGTTGTACCCACCGAAGAAGTTCTTTGGTGCGGCACGCAACATTGAGGAAGGCGGATCACTCACCATCTTGGCTACGGCTCTCGTCGAGACCAACAGCCGCATGGACGACGCGATCTTCGAAGAGTTCAAGGGCACTGGCAATATGGAGCTGCGCCTCGATCGTCGACTGGCTGAGCGCCGCATCTATCCGGCCATCGATGTCGACGCTTCGAGCACACGTCACGAAGAATTGCTGTTCGACCGCAAGCAGTTGCAGATGGTGTGGAAGCTTCGCCGTGTGTTGTCGGGTCTAGCAGCCGACGGAAACGCGGCGCCTGGCCTCGAACTGCTCATCGATCGTCTGCGCACGTTCCGCACAAACGACGAGTTCTTGGCCGAGATTTCCAAGCAACCTGCGATGTAGCAACACCAGGGTCGGAAATTCCTTTCGGCCGCTATCATTTCCCGTCCGTTCTATTTTGGAGATCGTCATGAAGACCGACATCCACCCCGTTTACGCCGATGTCACCGTGAAGTGCACGTGCGGCAACGTTTTTGTCACGCAGAGCACTCGCACTGGCACGCTCAGCCTTGAATTGTGCAACGAGTGCCACCCGTACTTCACTGGCAAGCAAAAGCTCGTCGATGCTGGCGGCCGCGTCGAGCGTTTCAACAAGCGTTACGGAGCCCGCAAGGGTCAGTAACTCCTCGCAGCGTTGCTGCAGGTTTTGGTTTTGTACAGATGCCATTCGATCGAGAGATCGAGTGGCATTTGTCGTTTTCGCTGTGCCAATGGGGCCGACGGCGTGATGCCGCCGATGCTGCCCATGCTGTCGACGCTTTCGGCTCGTAGTCTGGCGAGGTGACTACGTCGCCCGCTCCTGCAGACCCCACGCGCCGCGCCGCACTGCTGTCGATCAAGCTCAGAGCACTGGTCAGCGACCATCTTGGGCCCGATGCATTGCCAAGCGTGGCCGAAGCACAAGCGGGCGCGTCGTTTGGTCGAGGCGCAGCATTGATCGTGGGCGACTGTGCCTGGGTGCTGCTCGACGAACAGCCCGAACGCGGGCTGGGCGCGGCGCTGGCGTGGGCAACTCGTCAGAGCGATGTGCGTGCCTTGGCGGTCATCGCTGAGGCGTCTACGGGCATTCTGGCTCGTCGTGCGGCGCTGTTCGAGATGCCCATCACTGTGTGGCAAGCGCAGGGTCGTTCGCTCGTGGCGGCCCACCTCGAGCCGTATCCGGTGTCTGACGCCATCGACCCCGCTCATGAAATCTGGCGCTCGGTCATCGAGCAGGGTGGCGCCGAGCCTGTGGTCGAGCACGGCGTGCTTGCCGGCGAAATCCGCGGGCTCGAAGTGTGCCGCGTGGTCACCGATGCCTATTCGGGCGAGGTTCGCCTTGAGGTAGGTGTTGGGGCGCACGACCGCGAATCATTCATGATGCTGCACGGCAATAAGCCAACCGCAGAGGCGCTCGCTGGTGTGGTCGATGCTGTGAGTGGGCATCGTCAAGTCGATGCACCGCTGCATCCGCTCAACCGTTTGGGCGCCGAACGTTTCTTGCGCTGGTTGGCCATCAACGATCCATCCCGAGTTGGCGCAGTGAAACTTCGCTCGGCCGATCCGCCGGTGCCGCGGCCCAACTTGAAAGACCCGATCCCATGCGTGGCTGTTGGTAAGACCGCCAATGGAACGCCACTTGTGGCGGTGTGCTCGGTGGGCATCGATCTCGATCTTGTGCCCTTCGCGCTCGACGCCCGCGAGATGTACGGATCCGATGCCGAGTTGGTCTTGGTTGTTCCCGAGCGCGATGCCTCGCCGGTGACACAGCGGGTGGCCGCGCTGGCCCGCGGGTCAATCTCTGTACTCACTTGGGCCTAGATCGCTGCGAACACTCGGTAGCCACGTAGCCTGCATGCGCTGTGATTGATCGATTGGCCGCCGTAGAAGACGAATACCTCACCGTTGAGGCCGAGCTTTCCGACCCCGCAATTCTCACCGACGCTGCGCTGCTGCGCATCAAGACCACGCGCTACAAAGAACTCACGCCCATCGTCACCTTGATCAGAGCGCTTCGCTCGGTACACGAAGATGCCGATGCAGCCCGCGAACTACTCACGTTTGCCAGCGCCGACGAGCGCGATGCTCTACGCCAGGACCTGGCCGCATCCGAGGCCGAGGTTGAGCGACTCGAAGCCGAGATTCGTTTGCTGTTGTTGCCTCGCGACCCCAACGATGGCAAGGCTGTCATCGTTGAGATTCGTGGCGCCGAAGGCGGCGAAGAAGCCAACTTGTTTGCTCGTGACCTGTTCGAGATGTACTCGGGCTACGCAACCCAGCAGGGTTGGAGCATCGACGTGTTGTCCACCGATGTCAGCGACCTTGGCGGGTTCAACCAGATCACGCTCATGGTGAAGGGCGACTCTTCGTGGAGCCACCTCAAGTACGAAGGCGGCACGCACCGCGTGCAGCGCGTTCCGGTTACCGAAAGCCAGGGCCGTATTCACACGTCGTCGGCGACGGTGCTGATTCTGGCCGAGGCCGAAGAAGTCGAGATCGACATCGATGAAAAAGACCTGCAGATCGATGTGTACCGCGCCAGCGGTCCTGGTGGGCAGGGCGTGAACACCACCGACTCGGCAGTGCGTATTACGCACAAGCCAACGGGTATAGCCGTGGCCATGCAAGACGAGCGCAGCCAGTTGCAGAACCGGGCGAGGGCGATGACTGTGCTGCGGGCGCGTTTGTTGCAGGCGGCGCAAGACGAAGCCGACGCGAAGGCCTCGGTTGAACGCAAGTCGCAGGTTGGCACCGGTGGGCGTGGTGAGAAGATTCGCACCTACAACTACAAAGAGAACCGACTCACCGATCACCGCATCGGGTTCACGATCTATCGGTTGCAAGAAGTACTCGCGGGCAACCTCACCGATGTCGTTGAGGCGTTGGCCGCCGACGAACGCACTCGTCAACTTGCCAATGGTGATGACTGAGAGCGAACACGTCACGTGGCGTGAGTTGTGGGCGCAGGCCGCCACCGCGTTGGGCGATCGCCATCACGCGCGATGGATGTGCGAGGTAGCCAGCGGGTGCGATGGGCCCGAGTTCATGGCCGAGCTTGATGAGCCAGCGATGCACGGCATGGTGGTGCATCTCGACGCAATGCTTGCTCGCCGTGCCGCTGGCGAACCGTTGCAATATGTGCTCGGCCGTTGGCAGTTTCGCCGACTCGACATGATGGTCGATCAGCGGGTGCTCATTCCTCGGCCTGAAACCGAATGGGTGTGCGAAGCGGCTCTCGGCCTTGCCCGGTCGTTGCTTGCCGCCGAGCGCGCAGCCGAGCGATTGTTGATCGCCGATTTGGGAACAGGCAGCGGGGCTATTGGTCTGTCGATCGCGGCCGAACTGCCGATCGACTCGGCGTACGTGTGGTTGGCCGATGTGTCAGCCGATGCGGTCGACGTGGCCTCAGCCAATCTCGCGGGTATCGGGCGCAATGCGCAGAGCGTGCGCATCGTGCAGGGCTCGTGGTTTCTTGCGTTGCCCAATGACCTTCGTGGTCGTCTCGATCTTGTTGTTGCGAATCCGCCCTATATCGCTCTTGATGATCCCGATGTCGAAGCCGAGGTGTCCCAGTGGGAGCCACACCTCGCGTTGTTCGGCGGCGCCGATGGCCTCCGCGATATTCGCAGCATCGTCGCCGACGCGACCACGTGGTTGCGCCCTGGCGGATACTTGGTGCTTGAGATCGGTGCTGGCCAAGGGGCAGCAGTGCTGGCACTGCTGAACGAAGCAGGCCTCGCCGATGGTGAGATTCGAAGCGATCTTGCGGGACGCGATCGAATCGCTGTTGCTCGCCGCTAGACGCGGCTGAGACGTAGCTGACTCAGTCGAAGCGAGCGGCGAGGAGTTCGAGCAGATTGCGCTCGTGCAGATCGAGCGTGCGGTCGACACCCGCAACATCGCGAGCAGCCGAGAACAGCGATGCGCGCAGCACCTTGCTGGTGATACGCAGATCGACCGAGTCGAGGAATTCGTCGATGGTGTCGGTGGCAACTGCTTGGCGGACCGTGGCCATTGCTTGGCCGAAGTAACGATCGAACGAGAACGTGTCGTTTTCCCAACCGGAGTCTTCGCTAATGCGACGGATTTCGTTGAGTTCTTCTTCGCTGATGTGGTGATCGACGATCATCACGAGCAAGAGCAATTCGACGGCTGCCTCGTGTTCGCGGTCTTGCGTGGCATGCACCGCCACGTTGGCGTAGAGGTGTTCCAAAGTCGAAGTCACCTTGCCAACGTAGCCTCTGGCTCAGGTCTGAATCCGTAATACCCGACGCAAAAATTCGAGTTGATGCAGGAGCAGGTTCTC
>JAPKZR010000185.1 GCA_026393695.1 Actinomycetota bacterium | reverse complement strand
TGGCTGTTCTATTCGTCGGGCACCACGGCCGACCCCAAAGGCGCCAAGCACAGTGACCGCAGCATGTCGGCGGCCAACAACGGCATGCAGTGGAGCATGCAAGTAGGCCCCGACGACAAGGCTGCTGTGGTCTTCCCCATCACCCATGTGGGTGGTTTGGTGTGGCTCTTCAACGCCATGCAAACCGGCGTCGAGTTGCTGATGGTCGAGACATTCAGCCCCGCCGACACACCACGCTGGTTGGGCGAGCACGGCGTCACGTGCGCTGGCGCTGGCACCGTGTTCTGGTTGGCCTACCTCAATGCTCAACGGCAGTTGCCCGCTGGCGAAACACTCATGCCCACCGTGCGTATCTTCAACGGCGGCGGCGCCCCCAAGCCGAAGACCTTGCACGCCGAGATGATGGCCGAAATGGGTGCACCGCTCATCGGCGGATGGGGACTCACCGAGGCACCAATCAACACGATGGTGCATGTCGATGATCCCGACGACAAGAAGGCGACCACAGACGGTCGGGCGTGTCCCGATGTTGAGATCCGTGCGATCATCGACGGCCACGTGTGCGGAGCAAACGAAGAAGGCGAACTGCAAGTGCGCGGCCCGCAGGTATGCCTCGGCTATCTCGATAGCTCACTCGACGACGAAGCGTTCGACCCCGATGGCTGGTTCCGCACCGGAGACCTCGGCATCATCGACGAAGGCGGCTGGGTCAGCATCACCGGTCGCCTCAAAGACATCATCATTCGCAAGGGTGAGAACATCTCGGCCAAAGAAATCGAAGACCTGCTGTATGCGCACCCCAGCGTGCTTGATGCGGCGGTCATTGGTTTGCCCGATGCCGCCAGCGGCGAGCGGGCCTGCGCGGTTGTGGTCTGCAAGCCAGGCACCACGCTGACTTTGCCCGACATGGTGAGCTACCTGCGCGAGCAACAACTCTCGATGCACAAGGTTCCTGAGCAGCTCGAGATTGTGGAGTCGCTGCCACGTAATCCCAGCGGCAAGGTGTTGAAGAAAGATCTACGAACCATTTACGGAGGCACGGCATGAGTCGTTTCACAGGTAAGCGCGTCATCATCACTGGCACTGGCTCGGGCATTGGCCGCGCCACCGCACTGCTGTTTGCCGCCGAAGGCGCAACCGTGGCATGCCTCGATCTCAAGGGCGCCGACGAGACCGCCGCCACCATCACTGCCGATGGCGGCACTGCGTACGCATACGTGTGCGACGTATCGAACTCAGCCACAGTGAAATCAGTGGTCGACACCGCCGCAGCAGCAATGGGCGGCATCGACATCCTGCTCAACATTGCGGGCATCGGCCACTTCGCTTGGACCCACGAAGAAGACCCCGACTGGTTCGACCGCATCGTTGGCGTGAACCTCAACGGCACGTTCTACATGTGCCGCTACGCGCTGCCGTATCTGCTCGAAACCGGCAACGGCGTCATCGTAAACACGGCTTCAAACGCCGGTCTGATGGGCCTGCCCTGGAGCGCTGCGTACTGCTCGAGCAAGGGCGGCGTTGTGCAACTCACCCGGGCCTTGGCATTCGAATACCGCGGCAAGAACGTGCGCGTCAACGCTGTTGCCCCCGGCGGCACCAACACCAACATCGTCAACTCATTTACCACCTTGCCCGAAGGCGCCGACTTCCGCGAGATGTCGAAGATGATGTCGCCAATGGGCCAAGCCGAGCCGTCCGAAATGGCCGAGGCATTCGCCTTCATTGCTTCTCAGCAGGCACGATTCATGACTGGCTCCATTGTGAGCGTCGACGGCGGCCTCGCCTGCTAGTCAACCAGCGGCTGCGCAAACACCCGCTCAGCCTCAACAGTAAGGCTTTCTGACGCATCGTCAGATACGCTCGCCCACGTTCTTGATGACCCGATCGAAGTGAGAACTCTGCGTGGATCTGCAATTTACCGATGCCGAAAACTCATTCCGTCTGAAGCTTCGCGATTGGCTGAGCTCGGTCATTCCCCAGCTGCCTAGTGAGCCACACCGCAACGACTGGATCGGTCGCCGCGAGTACGACTCGATGTGGCAACGCATGCTGTTCGATGCGGGCTTCGCTGGCATCAACTGGCCCCGTGAATACGGTGGTCTTGGCGCCACCCCAACCGAGCACCTCATCTTTCTCGAAGAGACCGAGCGCGCCCGCGCCCCATACGTGGGCCAGAACTTCGTTGGTCTGCTGCACGCCGGCCCCACCCTCATCACCGAGGCCTCAGCCGAGCAGAAAGCATTCCACCTGCCCGCAATTCTCAAAGGCGAGCACATCTGGTGTCAGGGCTTCAGCGAGCCTGGTGCTGGCAGCGACTTGGCCAGCCTGAGTTGCCGAGCCATTCGCGATGGCGACGATTACGTCATCAACGGACAAAAGATATGGACCAGTTTCGGCCACACCGCCGACTACTGCGAGATGCTCGTGCGCACCGACACCGACGTGCCCAAGCACCGCGGCATCACGTGGCTCATCGTGCCGATGGGTCTGCCCGGAATGGACGTGCGTCCGCTGCGCACGCTCGAGGGCAGCACCGAATTCTGTGAGGTGTTCTTCGACGAAGTACGTGTGCCAGTTGCCAACCGCGTTGGCGACGAAAACGACGGCTGGCGCGTTGCGATGGTCACGCTGAGCTTCGAGCGCGGCACCGCGTTTGTAAGCGAGATGTTGCAGTCGATGGAACTCGCCCGAGATCTCGCCCAGCTCGCCAAGCGGGTCACCCGCAGCGGTGTCACCGCTTGGGACGACGCCGGTTTGCGCCGCGACATTGGCCGTATCTGCGCCGAGCTCGATGCACTGTGGGCGCTGACCAAGCGCAACATCAGCCAAGCTCAGCGCACCGGCCTCGTGGGGCCTGGTGGCAACGTGTTCAAGCTGGCCTACGCCGAGCTTCGTTCACGCCTTGGCGAACTCGCGATGCATCTGCTCGACCGCGCATCGCTGAGTATCGACGACATCGGCGACCTACCCACGCACGCTCATGTGCATGGGCGCATTCATGCCCTTTCGCTCGGCATTGCTGCGGGCACCTCTCAGGTGCAGCGCAACATTGTGGCCGAGCGCATTCTTGGCCTTCCGAAGGAGCGCTGACGCGAATGGACTTCGAACTCAACGACGACGAACGCTCACTACAAGAGGGCATCCGTTCGTTCCTCACCGGCCGCTGCACCATCGATGTGGTGCGCGCCAACGAAGAAACCGGCGGCGCGCTCGATCGTGCGCTGTGGCAAGAACTTGGCGCCGTGGGCGTGTTCAGCCTGCGCGCCGATGGCTTCGGCATGACCGAGTCTGTGCTCGCATTCGAAGAGCTTGGCCGGTCGCTAGTCGCTGGTCCGCTCGTGGCCTCGCACCTTGCGGCAACGCTGATGCCAGCGGCCGCCAACGGCTCACGCATCGTTGGTCTCATTGAGCCCAGCGAGCCAGTCAATGTTGCTGAGCACCTCGCATCGCTCGACGATCTCATCGTGGCGCGCCCCGAAGGTCTCTTCGTGGTGGATCCCGCCGAAGTTATCGGCGTGCATGCCGAGCGTCCGCTCGATGCGCTCACACCCATCACTGCGGTCAGCCACCTGCCGCAGGGCGAGCTCATCGCCGATGCGGCCACTGCGCACATCTGGCACCGCGACGGCATGGTGCTCACCGCCGCGCTGCAACTGGGTCTGTGCCTCGCCAGCATCGACCTCGCCAAGCAATACGCGATGCAGCGCGAGCAATTCGGTCGGCCCATTGGTTCGTTCCAGGCCGTGAAGCATCTGCTCGCCGACATGCTCACCAAGGCCGAGGTCACTCGCGCAGCGGTGTACGCCGCAGCGGTAAACATCGACGGCCGCGGCGACAGCACCGACCTGATGCAAACCGCGCGCATGGCCAAGATGCTTGCTGGCGACAGCGCCCTGTTCTGCGGCAAGACCGGCATTCAGGTGCACGGCGGTATGGGCTTTACTTGGGAGGTCGATGCACAGCGCTACTGGAAACGCGCGTGTGTGCTCGACACCCACTTCGGAAACAGCGACGAACACGCTGCCGCATTTTCGGCAGCGTTGTAGGAGGCCATCATGGGTATCTGCGACAACAGAGTTGTCATCATCACCGGAGCCGGACGTGGCCTTGGCCGCGCTCACGCGATGGCGTTTGCGGCCGAGGGCGCCAAGGTCGTAGTCAACGACGTGGGCGCCGAACTCGACGGAAGCGGCGGCAGCTTGTCGCCCGCGCAAGAAGTGGTCGAAGAGATTCGCTCGCTTGGCGGAGACGCCATCGTGAACGGCGACGACATCAGCGATTGGGATCAAGCTGGTCACCTCATCGCCCAGACCATCGAGGTCTACGGCCGTCTCGACACCGTGGTGTGTAAC
Source organism: Actinomycetota bacterium (assembly GCA_026393695.1). Taxonomy (GTDB): domain Bacteria; phylum Actinomycetota; class Acidimicrobiia; order Acidimicrobiales; family Ilumatobacteraceae; genus WLMZ01. Next base: position 1,488 of record JAPKZR010000185.1, on the reverse strand, counting down.
GCAGGCATCGTGCGCGATCGCATGATCGTCAATATGTCGGTCGACGAGTGGGATGCCGTGATGAAGGTGCATCTGCGCGGCATGTTCTGCCCAGTTCGTCACGCCATCGACTACTGGCGCGCGCAGGTCAAAGCTGGGTCACCAGTGCAGGCTCGCGTCGTCACCACATCGTCGGGCGCTGGCCTCTTTGGCAGCGTCTCGCAGGGCAACTACTCAGCTGCTAAAGCTGGCATTGCTGGGTTCACCATCGTCGCCGCGCAAGAACTCGGCCGCTACGGCATCCTGGTCAACGGCATCGCCCCTTCGGCGCGCAGCCGCATGACCGAAGAAGCGTTTGCCGACATGATGCGCAAGCCCGAAGAAGGCTTCGACTCAATGGACCCCGCCAACATCAGCCCACTGGTGGTGTGGCTCGGCTCCGAGTTGTGTGGCGTATCGGGCCGCATGTTCGAAATTGCTGGCGGCCAACTCAGCGTTGCCGACGGCTGGCACCACGGCGCGGTGTTCGACAAGGGCGCCCGATTCGAGCCCGCCGAGATCGGCCCGCTGGTCAGCGATCTGCTGCAGTCGGCTCCCGACCCCACTCCCGTGTACGGTTCATAAAACTTTCGAGGGAGAAGCGTGGCACGTCCGAACAAGACCAATTTGGGTGCCGACGGACGCGTACTTGGCTCACGGGCCGAAAGCACTCGAACCAAGCTGCTTGAGGCCACGGCGAAATTGCTGTCCGAGGCTGGCGTACTTGAGTTGCGCATTGTCGACATCACCCGCGAAATCGGCTCGTCGCCTGCCACGTTTTACCAATACTTCGTCGACGTCGACGCCGCGATCTTGGCCCTCGCCGAGTTGGCCACGCTCGACGAAGCGCCGCTGGTTTCACACCTCACTGAGCCGTGGCAAGACGGCGACGGGTTAGAGCGCGCTCAAGCGTTTGTCGATGCCTACATCACGTTTTGGGACGACCACAGCGCGGTGCTGCGAGTACGCAACCTGAAAGCTGAAGAAGGGAACGCTGCGTTTCGCGAGGCCCGCTCACGCGCCAACCTCGTGCTCATCCCCTCGATGAGTCAGATGGTCGAGCATGCCCAAGCGGCCGGACGTCTGCCGGCTGAGATGCACCCGTTTGTCACTGCCACCGCGATGATCGCGATGATCGAGCGACTGCTTCCGTATCGCAATGAGATCGCCCGACGCGGAGCGCCCTCAAGCTCGATGCGCGACACACTGGCAATGCTTGTGTACCGCTCGCTCACTGGCCGCTGAGAACCCCAGCAGCGCGCCTGCCTACATCGGCGGGCCACCCCACACAGGCACGCCACTTGGGGCGCCCGCAAACAGTTGGTCCTTGGCGGCGATGAGCCCATCGACACTCCACTGAGTAGCACCGGCAGTAACCGAGGCGAGGATGGTGGTGGGCTGAATGCGGTGCACCTGATCGCCGAGCACAATGAACGCCTGGCCACTGACATCGCTGGCCGCATCGCTGGC
>JAPKZR010000052.1 GCA_026393695.1 Actinomycetota bacterium | reverse complement strand
TCCGGACGCAGCGTGTTTGAGATCAAAGAAGAACTGCGCGAGCGAAACGCTGTGCTGGCGGGTCGGTTCTCGCTTCGTAAAGCGTGAGCGCACGGTAAACGTGCGCTGACGCTTTACGGAGAAATGCGATGGGTTGCGGCGGCGGCGTGGCGGCGTGGCGGCGCAGCGGGCTGGTCGGCGGGCTGGCGGGCGTGGCGGCGGGTCGGCCGACCGAGCGCTAGGCGCGGCGCTTGCGTAGCTGCGCGAGCCATTCTTCGGACTTGCGCAGGCGTCGCTCGAGTTGATCGGTGGTCGCGCTCGGCACAGCGATCACACTGGCAAGGCGGTTCATTTCGCCGTTGACCCGGCCGTGGCTCCAGCCCGTGAAATCGACCAGTCGCTTGGCCAGCACGGCGTTTCGCTCGCGGAGTTCTTCTTTGATCTCAAACACGCTGCGTCCGGAATCGGGGCCCCACCCAGCGTCGGTTGGGATGTCGGCGAGGTCGAGTTCTAGCAGCGGGTCGTCTTCGAAATGTGGCTCGGGTAGTTCGGGTTCGTCGACGCCAAGCTCGAAGGGAATGGCGATGCCCGATGGAGTCATTGCATGAATCTGCATGCCCGTAGCGACTGCTGAGAGCACGCTGAACAACGACAGTTGTTCGGGCGGAAAGTCTTGGGGCACCTCATCGAACGGCGCGTCCTTTTCGGGATCGCCGGTTTCCATCAACTCGTCGCCGATCTCGAAGCGGCGCAGCACATGACGGCGTGACTCCATGATCTGGAAGGCGTGCGAGCGAAGGCGGGGGTCGTCGGGCAGATACACGAATGCCTTTTGCGATGGCTGACCGGTTTGCCAGCGCACGAAACGACCAACGGCTTGGCGGAAGAACAACTCGGTGGACACGGTGCTGGCGTAGACGCCGATTCGCAGCCGGGGGATGTCGACGCCCTCGGACACCATGCGCACCGACACAAGCCAAGGAGCGTCGGAGTCGGCGAACGCGGAGATCTTCTTCGACGCGCCGGGGTCATCGCTGACCACCACATCGGCCGGAGTGCCGAGGCGAGTTCTGATCAATCGAGCGATTGCATGCGCATGCTCTTGATCCATTGCCATGACCAGACCGCCGGCGGTGGGCTGCTGATCGCGGATGTACATCAGGCGTTCGTGTGCCTGCTCGAGCACGTGCGGCAACCATTCGCCATCGAGGCTCAGTGCGGCACGCAACCGTTGGCTCATGCCGTCGCGGTCGAGTTCGTCTTGGAACGAGGCAGACAGCACGGATCCGTCGGGAGCGCTCCACTCCATGTTGCCGTCGATGCGTGGAAAGTAGACCGGCCGTACAACGCCGCCATCACGCAGCGCGTCGCCATAGCCGTACTCGTAATCGGCGAAGGCTTGCCCATCGTCGTAGCGAACGAATGGAATCGAGGCTGTGTCGCTGCGGAAGGGTGTTCCAGAGAGACACAAGCGTCGATGCGCACCAGAGAACGCGAGCCGCACCGAGTCGCCCCATGCCCGTTCGTCGCCAGCATGGTGCAGTTCGTCGAGGATGACAAACGCATCGTGGGCAACTCCCTTCAACACATTTGCGGTGTCGCCGGTGGCTACTTGTTGGAAGGTGGTGACGATGCCATGCACGTCCTTAGCGATGCCGCCGCTTGGGGTCCAATCGGGATCGAGCTGCAGCCCGAGACGGTGCGCCGCCAAGCTCCACTGCAACTTCAGGTGGCTGGTTGGGGCAACCACCACCACCCGCCGGCGTTGCTGCGACAAGGCCCAGCGGGCGCACGTGAGGGCAAAGGTGGTCTTGCCGGCGCCGGGGGTTGCGACCGCCAGAAAGTTCGGTTCGTCGTCGCTGAGCGCACTAAACGCATCGAACGCAGCGCGCTGCCAAGGGCGAAGGCGAACGGCTGTCATCGGCGCGGACGGAGGGCTGTCATTGAGTCTGCGAGTCTGTCGGCAATGGCGCACAGATACAACGCAGCAGGGGATAGCGGTGTGTGCCTCATGTCCGATCGGTGCACCTTAGGTAGGGTTGGGCATGGCTGACCACGAGGTGCTGCAGCGTTTTTCGCCAGCTGTTCGCGCGTGGTTCGCCAGTTCGTTCCCAGCGCCCACCACACCGCAGGTGCAGGGCTGGCCTGCCATTGCCAACCGTCAGCACACGCTGATCTGTGCGCCAACCGGCAGCGGCAAGACATTGGCGGCGTTCTTGTCGAGCATCGACCGCTTGGTCACCTCGCCGCTCCCCGAAAAAACCAGTCGCACCCGGGTGCTCTACATCTCGCCGCTGCGAGCGTTGGCGTTCGACGTCGAAAAGAACCTGCGCTCACCGCTGATGGGAATTCAGCTCGCGGCCGAGCGACTGGGCGAGCCATTTGTGCAGCCGGTCGTCGCAATGCGCACGGGTGATACCAGCGCCAAAGACCGCCAGGCACTTATTCGGCGCCCACCCGACCTGCTCATCACCACTCCAGAGAGCTTGTATCTCATGCTCACGTCGTCGGCGGCCAGCACGTTGGTTGGGGTCGAGACCATCATCATCGACGAAATCCATGCGATGGCCACCACCAAACGCGGTGCACATCTGATGTTGTCGCTTGAGCGTCTCGAAGAAATCACGGCGCAACCTCCGCAGCGCATCGGGCTCTCGGCGACGCAGCGTCCACTCGAAGAAGTGGCGCGGTTCCTTGGCGGGTTCAGCGCGCCAGGCAAGCAGCGTCCAGTGACGATCATCGATTCGGGTATCCGCAAGACGCTCGAAGTTGAGGTGGTGGTTCCGCTCGAAGACATGGGCACCATTGGGCAGGTTGGAGTTCCGGCCGACGCGGCCAATCACGCGAACCCACTCGATCGTCAGCGCATCAGTATCTGGCCGAGCATGTACCCGCAGGTGCTCAAGCTGGTGTTGGAGCATCGCAGCACGATCATCTTTTGCAATGCGCGCCGTCAGGCCGAACGCATGGCGGCCAAGCTCAACGAGGCCGCGCAGCAGGCCGGCATTGGCGTCGACCCAGAAACCGGCTTACTCACCGAAGAACTCGTGAAGGCCCACCACGGTTCGTTGGCCCGCGAACAACGCGTGGTCATCGAAGATCAACTCAAGCGCGGAGTGCTGCGCGCCATCGTGGCTACCAGCAGCCTTGAGCTTGGTATCGACATGGGTGCTGTCGATTTGGTGATCCAGATCGAGTCACCGGGCTCGGTGAGTCGTGGCTTGCAACGCATTGGCCGTGCCGGACATCAGGTGGGTGAACCCAGCCGCGGCAAGTTGTTCCCGAAGCATCGTGGCGATCTGCTCGAAGCCGCCGTGGTCACGCGCCGAATGGTCGATGGCGATATCGAGACCACGCATTATCTGCGTAACCCTCTCGATGTGTTGGCACAACAGATCGTGGCGCATACGGCCGCGGTTGGCGCCGATGTCTCGGTCGACTCGTTACGCGCGCTGGTGCGCCGGTGCGCCAACTTCGCAGAACTCTCCGACGACCTGTTCAACAACACACTCGATCTGCTCGCCGGTCGCTATCCCAGCGATGAGTTCAGCGAGTTGCGTCCGCGAGTGGTGTGGGATCGCATTAACGACACGGTCCGGGCGCGCGATGGTTCGAAACGATTAGCCGTCACCAGCGGCGGCACGATTCCCGACCGTGGGCTCTTCGGTGTCTTCTTGCCCGATGGCACCCGCGTGGGCGAACTCGATGAAGAGATGGTCTACGAATCTCGACCCGGTGAGACCTTTGTGCTTGGCGCATCAACGTGGCGTATCGAAGACATCACGTTCGAACGTGTCACCGTCACGCCAGCACCTGGGCAGCCCGGCAAGATGCCGTTCTGGCACGGCGATCGGCCTGGGCGTCCGCTCGAGTTGGGCCGTGCCCTCGGCGCCTTTCAGCGCGAGATCAGGGCCATGTCTGAGCTCGAGGCCGTGCAGCGTCTGCGCTCGCACTACTCACTCGACGAGTTCGCGGCTGGCAATGTGGTCATGTATCTCGCCGAGCAAGCCGAGGCCACCGGTGTCGTGCCCGACGATCGCACGGTGGTCGTCGAACGGTTCCGCGACGAGATTGGCGACTGGCGGGTCTGCATTCTGAGCCCGTTCGGTACGCCTGTGCATGCCCCGTGGGCGATGGCTATCGAGCGCCGCCTAGCCGATCGCTACGAGATGGCAGTCGAGACGATGTGGGGCGACGATGGCATCGTGATTCGTCTGCCCGAATCGGCCGATCAGCTGCCCATCGACGAGATGATGATCGACCCTGAGGACATCGACGAACTGTTGATGTCCACGCTGCCCCAGACGTCGTTGTTCTCTGCTCGCTTCCGCGAATGTGCGGCGCGGGCCTTGTTGCTACCACGGCGTCGGCCCGATCGGCGCACGCCGCTTTGGCAGCAACGTCAACGCGCTGCTGGGTTGTTGGCTGTGGCCGCGAAGTACCCGACGTTTCCGATTCTGCTTGAGACCAGCCGCGAGTGTTTGCAAGACGTTTTTGATGTGCCGGCGTTGCGCGAAGTGCTTGGTCAGCTGCGCAGCCGTGTGGTGCGTGTGGTCAGCGTCGACACCGCCAAGGCTTCTCCGTTTGCGCAGAGCTTGCTGTTCAATTGGATCGCTGCCTACATGTACGAAGGCGATGCACCGCTCGCCGAGCGTCGTGCTGCGGCGCTCGCGCTCGATCGCGATCTGCTGCGCGATCTGCTCGGAGCCGAAGAGCTGCGCGAGCTTCTCGATGCTGGCGTACTGGCCGACCTCGAGCTCGAACTGCAGTGTCTGAGCGATGGTCGTAGAGCACGTTCTGCCGATGAACTGCACGACGTGTTGCGTCGAGTGGGCGACCTGTCGGCTGCTGATATCGATCTGCGCTGTGAAGGAGATGCGTCTGGTTGGCTCACATCGTTGCTCGGCGAGCGACGAGTGATTGCTGTTCGCATTGCCGACGAAGATCGCTTCATCGCCGCCGACGATGCAGCTCGCTATCGCGACGCGCTCGGCTGTGCGTTGCCGATGGGATTGCCCATTGCATTCACCGATCCGGTGCCTCGGCCGCTCGAAGAACTGATGCGGCGCTATGCCCGAACCCACGGCCCGTTTGTCACGTCCGAGGCCGCGCGTCGGTTCGGACTGTCGGCCGAGCGAGCCGCTGGCGCATTGGGCGCGCTCGAGTCCGATGAGCGCATTGTCCTCGGTGAGTTCCGGCCCGGTGGCATGGCGCGCGAATGGTGCGATGTCGACGTGCTGCGCCAGCTTCGCCGGCGTTCGTTGGCATCGTTGCGACGCGAAGTCGAACCCGTTGAACCCGAAGCGCTCGCCCGATTTCTCACGGTGTGGCATGGCATCCCAAGCGAGCGAAACAACCCCGATTCGCTGATCGAATCCATCGGTCTCTTGCAGGGCGCAGCGCTGGTTGCCTCAACTCTTGAATCCGAGATTTTGCCGTTGCGCGTTCGTGGCTATCGGCCCGCCGACCTCGACGAATTGTGCACCAGCGGTGAAGTCGTGTGGGTTGGCGCTGGCGCAATTGGCTCAGGCGATGGTCGGATTCGGCTGTACTTTGCCGATCAGATGCCGGTGCTTGTCGCTGGGCTTGAGCCAGCCGAAGCCCCCGATGGCGAACTGCACCAGGCCATCCGTGCGCTGCTCCGCGATCGCGGTGCCAGCTTCTGGGGTCAGATTCGCGCAGCGAGCGCCACTGCCTCAGACACCGAGTTGCTCGTGGCCCTCTGGGATTTGGTGTGGGCGGGCGAGATTACCAACGACTCGTTGGCCCCGGTGCGCGCCCTCATTGGCTCAGGTGGCGCCGGAGTTCGGCCGCGTCGTGCTGCCACCGTCTCGGCTAGCCAGCGAGCGAGGCCGAGGCCGGGTCGCCTCACCAAGATTGGTCCCCCGGCAGGCGCTGGTCGGTGGAGCCTTGTGCAGTCGTTGCGTACTGCGCAGCCAACCGCAACCGCCACGGCGCATGCGGCAGCGATGCAGTTACTCGAACGACACGGTGTGCTCACTCGCGAAGCAGTGGCATCCGAAGGTGTGGTGGGCGGATTCAGCGCGGTGTACGGCGTGTTGAAGGTGCTTGAAGAGCGTGGGGTGGTGCGCCGCGGCTATTTCGTGAGCGGTCTTGGCGCCGCACAGTTCAGCTTGCCTGGCGCCGTCGATCGGTTGCGTGCGCTACGCGAAGGGCCCGATTCGCTGCACCCGGAGGCACGCGCCGAACCATTGCTGCTTGCAGCCACCGATCCGGCTCAGCCATATGGAGCAACGCTCGCATGGCCGGTCACCGACGGACGCCCGGCCCGTGCGGCGGGCGCGATGGTTGTGCTTTCGGAAGGCACGCCGTTGGCCTGGTTCGATCGGCGCAGCCATCACCTGCTGTTGTTTCCTGCGGCCGATTCAAACGGCGCATGGGCCGACGCATTGGCGTCGCTCATCAAAGACGGCAGGGCTCGAGTCGTTGAAGTTCGCAAGCTCAATGGCGGCGCAGTTCCGGCTGCCAGCGCGGCCATCAGCGAGTTGAAGCGCGTCGGGTTCGTCGAGGGCTATCGGGGTCTGAGTCTTCGGCCGTAGGTGGCCGGCTCACGGCGCGCAGACCGGCCCACGCCATGTCGCTCACTTGGCGGGCAAGAAGGTCAGGATCGAAATCGGTGCCGTTGTCGACAAGGCGTCGGCTGGCGCCTTCGGCGATACCCACGAGGGCATGCGCCAAGGTGCGCTGGTGTTCAGGGTCGATGTCGGCAGCGATCAAGGGCTTGATCGACTCAGCTACCTGAGCGGTGACCCTGCGCACTGCGTCGTTGAATTCGTCGTCGGCCTTGCCGCCTCCGCCGAAGAGCAACAAGAACGCGTCGTGGTCGTGAGCGACCCAACGGAAGTAGGCCTGAAAGCCGAGTTCGGTCACGTGCTTACCGCTGGTGGCGCCGGCCGTGGCCGTATAGATCGCGGTGAGCAGACGCTCGCCGACTGCGTCGAGCAGCGCCAGATACAGGTCTCGCTTCGAGTCGAAGTGTTGGTACACCACCGGCTTCGTCACGCCTGCAGCATCGGCGACGTCGTTCATCGATGCGCCGTGGTAACCCTGCCGTGCGAAAACCTGCAGCGCGACGTCGAGCAGTTGCTCGCGGCGGGCAGAAGCGGGAAGACGGATCGACATAGAGGTGACCTCAGGGTAATCGCAGCGACACGCAATATGTCGGGTGACAAGCGGCTACAGGCCTCGGGCGATGTCGTCTTTCTCGGCGGCCTTCACGGCATAACCAATGACGATTGCGGGCGCCAGCAAGATCGAGCCAATGACCATGCTCGCCGTGATGATGGTGACCTTGCCCTGCGAGAAACTGGTGGTGAGTGCCACGAAAAACATCACCACCGCAACTGCGTAGAGCAAATAGCCAACGCGTGTGGCGAGGTGATTCCACTTCGCGATCTGAGCGCGACGAGCGCGAATCGGATCGGTTGGAGACGAAGGTTGGTCGGGCGAAGTCATACAGTTCCCAGCATGGTAGAGCCGAGCGCGCGATGACAGTGCATCTCACATTTCACGATCGGGTCGCTTTGGTCACTCTCGATCGTCCCGAGCGGCGCAACGCCGTAGACCACGAGACACTCTTGGCGTTGCGTCCGGCGCAACTCGATGTGCTCGCCACAAACGCGCGATGTCTCGTGCTCACTGGTGCCCCTCCAGCGTTTTGCGCGGGTGCCGATCTCAGTGGCGTCGAAAACGGCGAGTTCGTGAAAGCGCTCGTGGCGGCGCTTCGCGGTTTCACGGACATGCCGATTCCCACGATTGCGGCCATCGATGGGCCAGCGCTTGGGGCCGGCACACAGCTGGTGATTGCGTGCGACCTTCGTGTTGCAACTGAGCGCAGCGTGTTCGGAATCCCGGCGGCAAAGCTTGGTCTGGTTGTCGACCATTGGACCGTCGAACGTCTGGCTCGCGAAATGGGCTGGTCGATAGCGCGGGCCATGTTGCTGGCAGCGCAGACCTATCGCACCGAGCAGCTACACACCGTTGGCGCGGTGCACCGAATCGGCGGCCTCGACGATGCACTCGCATGGGCAGCTGAGCTCGCTGCGCTTGCTCCGCTCACTATCTCAAGCCACAAGCTGGCGCTCGAGCAGTCGGCGCCATTTCCGGCATTCGACGAACTCTTCGAGCAGGCCCGAGATGCCGCATGGGCAAGCCATGATGCCGAAGAGGGTCGCACTGCGTTCCTAGAAAAACGGCCCCCAAACTTTCTTGGCCGCTAACACCCGCTGCCATCTTGCGGGGTTGGCGGCTGCCTAGATGGCGGCTGGGAGCAGTCGGTTCACGTTCTCAAAGAAGAAATACGACACCACCAAAAACGGAACAGCTCCGACCACGAACGCCAGCCACAGCTTGCGTTGACGCTTGGCGAGTCGGTACGACGCGATGGCCACGCCCAGCAGCACCAACCCCCACAGGATGACCGGCAGGTAGGCGTTGGAGTCGGCAAACCAGCCTTGGTTGAAGGCGTCGGTTGGCGCAGCGAAGGCGGGTGTTTCGCTCGGCACGGTGGTGGCAACGGGTGCGGCCGAGTCCGTTGGCAGCGTTGACACGGCTGCCGCAAGCGTGGTTGTAGTGATCGCGGGCTCGCCTGACAGGCCGTCGGGTGACGAACTATCGGGTGGGGTCTGTCCGTAGAACAGTGCGGCCTTGCCCACGGGCGATGACCGCAGCAGGTCGAGCGTGGCGTGAATCACGAGACGCCGGCTTGAGGTGCCCACTGGCGTGCACGTGATGAGCGTGAGCGTTGCCCTGTTCGGATCTGAGTCGGTGATGACGTAGTAGTCGTTCTTGCCGACCTCTTCAGAGCCTGTGACTACGTAGACGTAGGTGCCACCCAAGATGGTGGTGATGCCGACGTCGTCGCCGGGCTTCAGTTTGTTGAGGTCGTAGAAGGGTTGCCCATAGGTAGTGCGGTGCCCAGCGATGGCAGCGTTGCCCAGTTGGCCAGGGAACGGCGTGTTCGGGAAGTGGCCCACGCCCTTGCGCAAATCGTGAATGCCTACGCCCGCAACCACATACTTGGTGAGGTTGATCGCTGGGATCTTGATTGCCGCGACCACCTCGCCTTCGGCGATGGTATGTGGAAATGGCTGATCGGCCGGGCCCGCAACCGTGGTGGGCGGAGCCGGCACATTGGGGTCAATGACAGCGATGGTGCTTGTGGTGGTGGCACCAACATCCTTGATGGCTGCGGTGAAGTCTTTGCCCAACTGGTCCTGCGAGCGAGCCTCTTGGATGCCAGTGCCCCACAGCTGGTAGCCAACGAAGGCGAACATCATCAAGCCGGTGGTGATCAGCGCCCTGCCGAGTTGACCGATGGCCCATCGCCAGTCGTGCGGATCTGGTGGTCGATCCCAGCGACTGGGGCGGACTCGGGCGGGTCGTGGCGTATCGCGCGGAGGTGAGTTGGTCTCGACCACCGGCCACTGGCTCGGAGTGGCTTCGGTTCGGTAGCGATCGTCGTCACTCACAGGGCGAGACGATAGCGGCGTGACGAGTGGAACAAAGGTCATAGCGCTGGGCGGGCGGGGGTCAACCTCGCTAGCGTGGCCGTGCCTCATGGATCCTGTCGTGCACCTTTCCAACGCAGTTGCAGTCCTCGGTCAGTTTCCCGTACTGGCTGGGGTCAACCTCACCGTGAACCGCGGTGAGATTGTGCTGTTGCAGGGACCCAATGGTGCCGGTAAAACCTCCTTGCTGCGTCTGTGCGCTGGGCTGTTGCCGCTGGCGCGTGGCGAGGCCGTGCTGCTGGGTTGCGATCTGCGCACTCAACGTGAGGCAGTGCGCAGCCGGGTTGGCTTGCTCGGCCATGCCAACGGTTTGTATGCCGATCTCACCGTTGGTGAAAACGTGCGCTTTTGGGGTGCAACCGTTGGCGCAAGTAAGCCCGAGGTGCAAGCGGCGTTGCAACGCATGGGCCTCGCTCAGCGCCTCACCGATGTTGCAGTCAGTCGCTTGTCGGCTGGACAAAAGCGCCGCACAGCGCTGGCCTGTCTGATTGCCCGACGCGCCGAACTGTGGTTGCTTGACGAACCCCACGCCGGCCTCGACGCTGCCGCCCGCGACGAACTCGACGCCACCTTGCGCGACGCGGCCGCCGCCGGGGCAACCATCATCGTGGCGAGCCACGAACTCGAGCGTGCCGGTGCTCTGGCTACCCGAGTAGTCGAGGTCGTCGGCGGCCAGATTCGCACGCCACATGGCGAGGTCGCCTGATGTTTCGCGTCGCCCGCCTCATCGCCGCAAAAGACCTCCGTGTCGAACTACGGAGCCGCGTCGTCACCAATCAGGTGCTGCCCTTTGCTGCCATCGTGATGGTGATGTTTGCCTTTGCGCTCAACAGCGATGCCGTTGTGAGCCGAGTTGCGCCAGGTCTGGTGTGGCTCGCCACGCTGTTCAGCCTGCTGATTCTGGTGCAGCGGTCGTTCGCTATCGAGAACGCCGATGGTGCCACCGATGCCCTTCGCGCCGCTGGCGTTGACCCAAGCGGAATCTTTCTCGGCAAGGCAATGGCGCTCGCCGTGCAGCTCGCCGTGCTCGAACTTGTGTTGCTCGTGAGCGCAGTGGTGCTCTACAGCACCGAGCTCCGCGTCGGCGGCATCGTGTTGTTACTTGTCACATTCGTTGCCGCGACCGTGGGCCTCGCCCTCGTAGGTACGCTCTACGGCGGCCTCGCTGGCGGCGTTCGTGGACGGGAGACGTTGCTCCCGCTCCTCTTATTGCCGGTGGTGGCGCCGGTGTTGATTGGTGCCACCCGCGCAACGGAATCTGCGCTTGGCACCGGCGGTGCAACGGTTGCAGATGGTTGGCCATGGGTTGGCTTGCTGGCTGTGTTTGTTGCGCTGTTCAGCGTCGGTGGCACACTTGCGTTCGGGCCCCTGATCGAGGAATGAAGCATGGCTACCCCTGACATCGAGACTTCCGCTACAGCCGCCAGCACTCGCGCTGGCACAGGCACCACGTTCACCCGTTTTGTCGGGCTCGCCACCATCGTCGGCATGATCGCGCTGGGTGTGTTCGGCCTGCTGTTGTCTCCTGCCGATGTGCAGCAAAGCGACAGTGTTCGCATTCTCTATATCCATGTCGGCACCGTGTGGATTGCTTACGTGGCGTTCGCCGTCACGGCCTTGTCGTCGGCGGCATATCTGTGGAAGCGCACCACCTCGCTCACTTGGGACCGCCTGGCCGGAGCCAGCGCCGAGATTGGCGTGTTGTTCATGGCGCTCACGCTGTTGGCCGGGTCCTTGTGGGGTCGGCTCTCGTGGGGCAAGTTCTGGGTGTGGGATGCGCGGGTCACCAGCACGGCCTTCATGTTCGTGACCTATGTGGGCTACCTCGCGGTGCGCGGCCTCGGTGGGAGCCACCAGCAGCGGGCCCGTCGCAGCGCGGTTGTGGCGCTGTTGGCAGTGCTCGAAATTCCGCTCGTGCATTTCAGCGTCAAGCTGTGGCGTGGTCTGCATCAAGATTCAAGCGTGGCCGATCGCACTCACGTGAACCTGCACGGCTTGATGCTGTTCTCGTTGTTCATCTCGCTCGTTGCGTTCACATTGCTCTACGTGTGGCTGCTGATGCATCGGCAACGAGTCCTTGCGATGCAAGACGCCATCGACAATACGGGCCTCGATTATGCGTTGCAGCAGCGCCGCGACGAAGGTGATCTCTAAATGGAAGACCTCGGTTTCATCCTCGCTACCTACATCGTCACGTTTGGCTCGGTCGCTGCGTTCGCAATTGCGATTGTGCGCCGCGGACGCCGCCTCGCGGCTCAGTTGCCTGCCAAGGACAAGCCGTGGACCTGAGTCCTCGCCCGGCCAGTGAAGCGGCGGCGCCCAAGGCACGTAATCGCCGCAAGATGATGTCGATTGGTCTGCTGTTGTTCGTGCTGCTCGCAGGCATCTTGGTCGTCAGTAAGTTCCTCACCCAATCGCTCGACTACTACTGCAACGTCGACGAAGTTGGTCGCAAGGATGGTTGCGAAGCCGGTCGTCGCCTGCGCATTCAGGGCGTTGTCGACAAGGGTTCCATTGCCACCAACAACGGCATCACCACCTTCAATCTCACTTTCAACAAGGTGACGGTGCCGGTTGTGTATGACTCGGGCGAGCCTGGTGGTTTGTTTCAACAGTGCATCCCGGTTGTCGTGCATGGCGTGATGAAGAGCGGCACGTTTGAGGGCGACGATGTCGAAGTGAAGCACAGCAACGAATACGACGAGAAGAACAAGACCCGCGTCGCTACGGCCGATGCAGAGGCGGCAGCGTGTTCGCAGTCGAAGTAGCCGCGGGCATCAACGCCACGCTCGGACACTCGCTATTGCTCATCGGGTTGGTGTGCGCCACGTTCGGCGCCCTTGCCACCGTCTACGGGATCCGTACCAACGACAACAAGTTGTTGCGCAGCACACAGCGTTACGCGTGGGGTGTTTGCGCAGCGGGTGTCGGCGCCTTCGTGGTCATGGAGCGGGCGCTCATCCAGCGCGACTGGTCGATGAAATACGTGCAGCAGGTTGGCTCGGCCGACACGCCGTTCTTGTTCAACATCACCGCTATCTGGAGCGCGCTCGAGGGCAGCATCTTGTTGTGGCTCGTGGTGCTTGTGGGGTACACCGTGGTCATCGCGCAGCGCTTCCGTAAGCGCTTGGCCGATCCGTTGGTGGCATGGGCCCTCGTGGTGATGTTCGTCGTGTGCATGTTCTTCTTTGTGCTCACGCTTGGTCCCGCCGATGCATTCCAACGTGGTGCGCTTGGAGTCACCAGCGGACCAGGCCCCAACCCACTGCTGCAGAACCACATCCTCGTGTTGTTCCACCCGCCCATCTTGTATCTCGGATACGTGGGAATGACCGTGCCGTTTGCGTTCGCGATCGCGGCGCTCATCACCGGCCGCGTCGGCGAGCGGTGGCTCAGCGAAACCCGTCGATTCGCGTTGTTCGCCTGGGGCTTCCTCACCATCGGAATCATCCTTGGTGGATGGTGGAGCTACGAGGTCCTCGGTTGGAGCGGCGTATGGGGCTGGGACCCAGTAGAGAACGCCAGCCTGTTGCCGTGGCTCACCGGAACCGCCTACATCCACTCGGTGTTGGTTCAAGAGCGCCGCGGCATGTTGCGGGTGTGGAACCTCACGTTGTTGGTCGCTACGTTTGCGCTCACCATTCTTGGCACCTTCCTTACCCGTTCGGGTGTGATCAAGAGCGTTCACGCGTTTAGCAACGGCTCAATCGGCCCGTATTTACTCTCGTTCTTCGGGCTCATCGTGGTGGTGTCGCTCGGGCTCATCGCATGGCGCGGCGACCGGTTGCGATCACCCGGCTCCATCGATTCACCGCTGTCCCGCGAAGGCGCCTTCTTGGCGAACAACGTGGTGTTCACCGTCTTCGCATTTGTGGTGCTGCTTGGCACTGTGTTCCCGCTGATTGTCGAAGCGCTGCAGAACCGCACCATCAAGGTGGGCGCCCCGTACTTCGAGCGGCTCTCCATTCCGTTCGGAATCACGCTGCTGTTCTTGATGGCCGTTGCGCCGGTGTTGCCGTGGCGTAAAGCCAGCGCCGAGCTGCTGCGCGAGCGTTTGTTCTGGCCTGCATGGGGTGGTGCGCTGGCGATCGTCGTCCCGCTGCTGATCGGTGCCCGCGGTCTTGCGCCGCTGCTTGCGTTTGGCCTCGGCGGTTTCGCCTCGGGTGCGGCGCTGCGCCAGCTCGTCTTGGCCACGCGCCGCCAGGGCTGGCGTGGCTTGGTTGGTCGTGCCAATGGCGGCATGATCGTGCACATCGGCGTCATCGTTGTCGCGGTAGCCCTCGTGGCGTCCACCACCTACACGCATTCGTCACGGCTCATTCTCGAGGCCGGCAAGCCAGCCAGTTACGGCGGCCACACCTTCGAGCTCATCGAAGTTCAATCGTTCACTACGCCGCGCAGCAACGGCATCAGAGCTCAGATCAGCATCGATGGCGGCCAGACCTATGCGCCGGCCATCACCAAGTTCACCAACTTCGGCAGCAACATCCCGACGCCGTCGGTGCGCACGGGCATCTTCAACGACATCTACCTCACCCTCGAATCGGGGGCCAAGGCTGGCGCCACCACGCTGCCGATGAAGGTGTTCATCAAGCCGCTCATCGTCTGGCTCTGGATCGGTGGAGCATTGATGGTGTTCGGCACGTTGTTGTCAGCGTTCCCAGGCACGCGCCGGCGCTTGCCGACCCAGCCCACATCGGCGCCGATTCCGGTAGACAACGACGAACCACTTGCCGAGATTGTCGATGTCTGACGACACCACCATTCACGACGTCGGCGACTCGATCAATGCTGATTCGCCCGATGCCGTCACGTCGCGTCGTCGGGCGCCGCTGATCGTCGCGGCCGTGGCTGTGGTACTCGCTGGCTTCTTTGCGGTGCTCATCGGAGCCAAGACCGACGAGGTGGCTACTGCCGACTCGCCGTTGCTTGGGCGGCCAGCGCCAGCGGTGCAGACCACCACGCTCGATGGTCAGCCGTTCGATCTGCAGCGCCGCAAAGGAAGTTGGGTAGTGCTCAACTTCTTCAACTCCACCTGCGTGCCGTGCGTGCAAGAGCATCCCGAACTCGCAAAGTTCGCCGACGAACAAGCGAAGCTCGCCGATGGCGCCGAGTTCTACACAGTGGTGTGGGACGACAACCGCGGTGCCGTGCAGAAGTTCTTTGCCGACAATGGTGGTTCGTGGCCCATCCTCGCCGACGACGACGCCCGAATCGAAGTGGCGTTCGGCGTGGCCAAAGTGCCCGAGACATGGATCATCGATCCCAACGGATTCGTCGTGTCGCGGCATCTCGGCGGCACCACCAATGACCAACTCACGCAACTACTTGCACAGGCCAAGGCGGGCTGATGGAACTCTCGATCAACCGACGCACGCTCAATAAGCAGCTCAAGCGGTGGCCTGGCTGGCTCGTGCTCGCGGCGGTAGTTGTGATCGCGCTGGCCATTGCCTCGGCTGGTTCTTCTGGGCCGCTCACCGATAGCGATCGCATCGACAGCATTTCGCAACGACTCGCGTGTCCTACATGCGATGGAGAAAGCGTGTACGAATCGCAGGCGTCAGCGGCACGTGGCATTCGTCAGCAGATCAAACGTTTCGTCGAGCAGGGCACGCCAAGCGACGATCAGATCATTCAGTACATTCAGAATCAGTTCGGCACGAAGACACTGCTGGTGCCCAACGCTTCGGGCTTCGATGCGTTGGTGTGGGCGCTGCCGGCGTTCGCGTTTGTGGTGGCAGTTGCCGGGCTTGCCGTTGCGTTTCGACGGTGGAAGTTGGTGGCCGACACCGTGCCCACCGACGACGACCGCGCCTTGGTGCAGGCCGCGTTGAACGACCAGGAACACGAACATGAATCCTGATCGGCTCGCCGAACTCGACGAAGAGCGTCGCTTTTTGTTGGGGTCGCTGGTCGATCTCGAGCGAGAGCGCGAAGCCGGCGATGTCGAAGATGCCGACTACGAAGCGCTGCGCGACGGGTACACCGCCCGCGCCGCAACGGTGTTGCGCAACATCGAGCATGGTCTCGCCGCCGCAGCGCCGCGCGCCCCGCGTCAGCGCATGCGCCGGGTGTTGGTAGGTCTCGCCGTCGTTGCAGTGGGCGTTACAGCGGGGTGGCTTGTCGCTCGGTCATCGGGTCAGCGTCTGCCCGGCGACACCATCACTGGTGGCTCCTCGCCCGATCGCACGGCGGTGTTGCTCAGCGAGGCACGGGCCTTGCTCGGCACAGACCCCGCTGGCGCTTCACAGCGCTATCTCAGCGTGCTCAGCATCGACCCCGATAACGCCGAGGCACATACCTACACCGGTTGGTTGCTCGCGATTTCTACGCAGAATCAAGCTGCCGGCGATTCTGCAGCAACGCTCGAGGTTGCCAAGAAAGATCTCGAACGGGCTATCGAGATCGACCCCACGTTCCCCGATCCGCACTGCTTTCTGGCGGTGATTGCGGCTCGATTCGAGAAAGACTTGGCTGCTGGCAAGGTGCGCGCGGCCGAATGCCTCGCCAACAATCCGCCTACTGAGATGCGCGGCATGATCGAGTCGTTTGCGGGCAGCCTCGACTCGGCTCCCACCACGTCGTAGCCCTTGCGACGCGTCTGGTCTCTACGACCAATGTCTGATTGCCAGTGGTACCTCGGCGCGCCCACACTGACCCCGCACGGACCCCCAGTTCGGCAGGCCTTCGGGCCACCAGGAGGCACAGCAATGAAGATTCGCCGTATTTTGGCAGCCGCAGTACTCGCCGTTTCGGTGGGTGGCGCATTGAGTGTCAGCCCCGTAAGCGCTGCGAAGCCATGCAAGTGGGCAGTCATTTCATACAACGCTGCAACGCACACAAACATCGTTGCCTGTGTTGGGGGAAATCGCCCGTAACGCGTTGCGCGGTAGTGGCGTAGCGAATTGAACATCCACTGAGGGTCTTGTCGTCGCCAGTACTGTTTGGAGATGAGCATCCCGCCACCACCACCACAGTTTCCTGAGTACGGCGCCGCCCCATCGCCGCAGTCGTCGCAGTCGATGCAGTCGCAAGGCACCAACGGCATGAGCATCGCCAGCTTGGTGCTGAGCTTGGTCAACGTCATCCCATGTTTTTGGGTCGTACCAATTCCGGCGCTACTTGGCGTCATCTTCGGCTCCGTTGGGCGCGGTCAGATGAAGCGGTCAGGCTCGGACAAGGGCAAAGGATTGGCCATCGCCGGCATCACGATAGGAATCGTGTTCTTGGTGCTTGCAGCCGTGCTGATTGTGGTGCTCGTCGTCAACCGCAACAACTGCGACCCCGCCGTCGAACTCTGTTAGTTAGCGCGGTGGGCCCCAGCAACGCGCGGTAGTGGCGTTGCCAGAAGCATCGCGCTCGATGACCCACACTGATGCTTTCTTCCAGTTGGGTTCGCCAATGAACTCGCAGCCGCGTCGTTGCAGCGCGGCCATCGTGTCGGGAATCATGTCGCCGTGGCTGCACAGCACAGCGCCGTCGGGTTGGTCAGCGATCATCTCAAGCATCGCGCTCAGCGATTGGGCTTCGGCAAGGCGATCGTCGGCAACGACGGTGAGGTCGAGTGCTGCGGCCAATGGCTCAAGCGTCTGCATGCAACGCACGTAGGGGCTGGCCAGCAAGATTCTGGCGGCTCCGGCTTCAAGTAGCGGAGCCACGATCGCGTGGGCCTGAATCCAGCCGGCCTTGCTGAGTGGTCTTTGCATGTCGTCGCCGACCGAGTCGTTGCGTTGACCGGCCTTGGCGTGGCGTACCAAGAAGATCATCAAGCCACTCCGGTGAACTGTTTGTGGCGTGCGGTGAGGCGGCGAACGAGTTGGATGAAGGCGATTGCGGCTGCCAGCTGGAACATCGAGGCCAACGTGGAAATCGTGAACGAATCAACGAGTTTCCGGGCGGCGTCTTCAGTGGATTGCGTCGTCAAACTGCTCGCGCCCGAAAACGTGACACCGATAAAGAAGGTAGGGATCAGGCCATACAGAATCCACCACGCGGCCACCACTGGGTCAACCGGGTTCTTCTTCCAATCGGGGCCCGACTGCGGATCGGAGCCCTTCCACAGATCGCGCATCATCAAGAACGGGATCACGTAGAGCACGCATGGCGGCAGGAACCATCCGCCAATTGCCCAGCCAGGGACCCAGGTGCCGACTCGCCCGAGGGTTTGATTGTTGCGGGCGAGGCGGAACATCCAAATGATGGTGAGCACAAACACAGCGAGGGTTGTCGCGGCGGTCACGATTGCGAGCAGTCCGGTTAATCCGAACGAGTTCTTGAAGTCGGTTTCATTGAGATTGCCGTCGAGAAAGTCGCGTGCTTGGCCGCGGAGGTTGAAGCTGATTGCGACAGCAAAGGCGCTGAGCACCACGATGACCACCATCAACCGAGTGATCCACTTGGCGAGGCCACCAACGTTTTGTAGCGGTGACGAAGCGCCGGTGCCCGAACCGTTGTATGCCCCGAAGTTCGGTGGGGCCGTGAGATATGCAGGAGGAGGTGGTGGCGGTGGCGGCAGTGGCGGCGCAGGTGGCGGACCGCCGAGAGGGGTATCGGCGGAGTCAGATTCGCTCATCTCATGAATCTAGTTGCATGACCGTGGCCAGCGAAAGAGAGACTCGCTGCAAGAATGTGACGATGAGTTTTTTCGAACGAAACCGCAACGAGCTCAAGAGCAAGGGCATCGATCCCGCTCGGTTGCCTCCGGGCCAATACCTCACCGACCGTTTCCCTGTGCTTCACGTCGGCGACGTGCCTCACTATTCGCCTGGCGAATGGAGCCTCACTGTGTTTGGCTTGGTCGATCAAGAGGTCACGATCACCCTCGACGATCTCAAGCAGATGTCATCGGTGACTCCCACATTCGACATTCACTGCGTGACGAAATGGTCGAAGTTTGACACCACTTGGACGGGTGTTCGGGTGCGCGATGTGTTGGCTCTTGCTGGCGTTCAGACTGCAGCCACCCATGTGATGGAGCACGCCGAATACGGCTACACCACCAACATTCCGCTTGCCGATATCACCACCGATGAGGCCATCGTTGCGTTCGCGTACGAAGGTGAAGACATCGAGCCAGTGCACGGCGGGCCGGTGCGCATCGTGGTGCCGCATCTGTATTTCTGGAAGAGCGCGAAGTGGGTTCGAGGTCTCGAACTGCGTGACCGAGATGCCCCCGGATTCTGGGAGCAAAACGGCTACAACATGTACGGCGACCCATTTCGCGAACAGCGCCACTAACCCCACCCCCAGCGGTAGTCCTCAGTCCCGGCCCCAGTCCCCAACCTCTCGCCCGCAGCCGCCCCAACCTTGTTGCATGGGCGCGATTTGGGACAGCAGTTGTCCCAAATCGCGCCCATGCAGGCAGAAACTGGGCGGATGAGATGGTTGAGATGGGCGATGCGACGTGCGACGTTTGAGATTGTTTAGAACGACGTAACGCAGTACTGGTCGCCCAGCGGTATGGATGTCTCGATCGAAGGATCGGTGTCGCCGTACAAGGCCTTGAGCATGCCCTTGACCATGCCGCGGTCTACCGCGCAGATCACTGGGTTGTCGATGGCGACATCGCCGAACGGGCAGTGGTTGTTGATGATGCGCAGCTGGTTGTTGCGCTGATCGGCGTGCGCAGCGAAACCGTGTGCGGTGAGTGCATCGGCAACCGTATGCAACGCCGAACGGAATGATCGCTGCACAACTTCGCCATCGGGGGACGCGCCCTGCAATGCGAGAGCCATGGTGCGCCCGTATTCGATGCCTACTTCTTCGGCCATGATCTCGGCTTGCTCACGAGGCAACATCGCGAGCGAACGTCCGAGCAAGGTGAGTACGAGATCGTCGCTGCGAACCGGAAACTCGAGTGGCTCTGCGTCGGCAGCGGCGCGGTAGTGCTTCGACGGCCGACCTGCCCCGCCGCCTTCGCTGCGCTCAACGGCCACTTCTACGTATCCGCCGGCAGCGAGTTTGTCGAGGTGATGGCGAGCAACATTGGGATGCAAACCGAAGTGCTCGGCCACCTGTGCGGCGGTGACGCCGTTGCCCGATTCGCGGGTGTAGAGGTAGATGCTGCGCCGCGTTGGGTCGCCAAATGCTGAGGTGATTGCTGTGACTTGCGCACTGAACGCGCCCGGTGTCATCCCGGAGGTGGCTGCAGCCGAAGTCATGGCGGTATTCTACCTATCTACGTAGTGGTAATTACCGCACCCAAACCCTCACGCCTGGAGCGCCCATGCCCACCCCCGATCAGATCATCGAAGCGCTGCGCCCTGTTGAGGATCCTGAATTGCATCGTTCCATTGTCGATCTCGGCATGGTTCGCAATGTCGAAGTGCGGCCCGACGGTTCGGTCGCTGTGCTGATTGCGCTCACCATTGCTGGTTGCCCGTTGCGCAACGAGATCCAAAACCGCGTCACCGGCGCGCTGGTGCCATTGGGCGTGACCACCGTGGCGCTCGACTTCACGGTGATGACCGACCAAGAGCGCGAAGACCTTCGCATCAAACTGCACGGCAGCCCCGGCGCCAGCGCTGGTCAGGGTCAGGCGCATGGCCACGCCGAGGGCCGCAAGGTTCCGTTTGCCGAAGTCGGATCCAAGACACGCCCGTTGCTCATTGCCTCGGGCAAGGGTGGCGTTGGCAAGAGCACCGTCACCACCAACCTCGCTGTGGCATTGGCCGCGCAGGGATACAGCGTTGGCGTTGTCGACGCCGACATCTACGGATACAGCATCCCGCGCATGCTCGGCACCGATCGCGACCCAGTGGCCATCGACCAGATGCTCATCCCACCAGAG
Organism: Actinomycetota bacterium; assembly: GCA_026393695.1. GTDB lineage: Bacteria > Actinomycetota > Acidimicrobiia > Acidimicrobiales > Ilumatobacteraceae > WLMZ01. Next base: position 13,963 of record JAPKZR010000052.1, on the reverse strand, counting down.
GCATGGGGCGTGCGGTGTATCTCGATTGGTTACTTCGTCCCCGAGGGCCAAGCCGTCATCTGGCGCGGGCCAATGTTGCACAAGGCGCTCGAGCAGTTCCTCACCGACGTGTTCTGGGACGAGCCCGACTTCTTGCTCATCGACATGCCGCCAGGCACCGGCGACATCGCGCTGTCGCTCAGCCAGTACCTGCCCCGCGCCGAGGTCTTTGTGGTCACCACACCTCAGCCGGCTGCGCAGAAAGTGGCGCGCCTGTCGGCCGCCATGGCTGCCAAGGTCAACCTTCCGGTACGCGGCATCATCGAGAACATGAGCTGGTTCACCGGCGACGACGGCAAGCATTACGAAATCTTCGGTAACGGCGGCGGCCAAGAGCTCGCCGACGAGCTCGGGGTTCCGTTGCTGGGCAAGCTGCCGTTGGTGCCTGCGGTTCGCGAAGGCGGCGACGATGGTCGTCCGGTCGCCGCAGTAGATCCAGGCAGCGAAGCCGGTTTGGTGTTTCACGAGATGGCGCGTCGCATCGCCACCGAGCTCAAGCCGAAGAAGGTCTTCAGCGCAAGCCTCAAGATCAACGGCTGAGCAATCGCTACCGGTGCGCCGCCGCCGGATTTGCTTCAACAAAGGGTTTGTTGAAGACAACAGGTCGAACCTTGACCAACTGTCTTCAACAAACTTGGGAACGAGGCAGAGATCGAGCGTCGGTGATCCCTACTATGGTCAAGCATTGAGTTCGTTGAAAGGACCATCGTGGACGTACGCATTGGCGTGACCCAAGCACCCCGTGAGATCAGCGTCGAGTTGGCCGACGACGTCGACCGCTCTGAAGTGAAGACCAAAGTTGAAGCGGCGCTGTCTGGCGCCGTCGATGTGCTGTGGCTCACCGACAAAAAGGGCCGCGACATCGGTGTCGCCGCATCGAAGATTGCGTACATCGAGCTCGGTACAACCGACAGCGAGCGCCGTATCGGCTTTGGCGGCTGAAGCCACATGATCGCGGCGGTCTGATGCTCGTGTTCGGTCAGTCACCGTGCACCTGCTGAACCGTCAGCTGCTCTTCGTCACCGGTAAAGGTGGCGTTGGTAAGACCACAGTCGCGGCCGCTATTGCCCAGCTTGCTGCGCAACACGGTCGCCGCACACTTGTCTGCGAGATGGACGCCAAAGGCGCGCTCGCTGCTGCGTTCGATTGTTCGCCATTTCCGTACCAACCGAGGCAGATCGATTCGAATCTGTTTGGCATGGCGATGAACACCGAGGACTCGTTACGCGAGTACCTCAAGCTGTTCGTGCGCATTCCGTTCGTCGGCCGCATTGGTCCGTTGGCGCGCACGTTTGACTTCGTTGCCGATGCCGCTCCCGGGGTCAAAGAGATCCTCGCCATCGGCAAGCTCTGTTACGAAGTTCGTGAACGCAACTACGACCTCGTGGTGGTTGATGCCGAAGCCAGCGGACACATCGTGAGCCAGATCGGTGCGCCGCGTGTGATCAGTGAACTGGTGCAGGTGGGCTTGGTGCGCGAGCAGACCAAGTGGATGCTCGACATTCTCGAGGATCCCGAGCGCACTGGGTTGATCACGGTGACGACCCCCGAAGAAATGCCCGTGAACGAAACCATTGAACTGCTCGATCGAGTGCGCGAACGCACCAAAGTAGATCTCGCTGGGGTGGTGGTGAACCGAGTGCTGCCAGCGTTGTTCGGCACGCGCGAGATGGCGGTGTTCGATCAGTTGTCTACCCCTGCGGCACAACCGCTGATGACCCGCGCGGCCGGCCGCAGTGTCACCGCAGTTGTCGACGCAGCGCGGATGAACGAGGCCCGACGTCGAGTCGGCGCTGGCCATCTCGAGCGGCTGCGTGGCGCAGTTCCGGCCGACACTCCGATGCTCTACATCCCCGAACTGTTCACGCGTGCTGTTGGTCGGCGCGTTGTGAGCCAGATTGTTGATGCATTATCGGATGAGTTGATCTGATGCCTACTGCCCAAACCCACAGCGGAATTGCCGACCTGCTCGCCTCGAAGGAAATGATCATCGTGTGCGGCAGCGGGGGCGTCGGCAAGACAACTATTGCGGCGTCATTGGCTGCCGAAGCGGCGGTTCGTATCGGTGGTCGCGTGCTCGTGCTCACTGTGGACCCCGCCCGTCGTCTCGCCAACGCACTCGGACTGCAAGCATTCGGAAACTCTGAAACCCAGATCCCACTCGATGCGTTCGCTGGCGCCGGGGTTACGCCACGTGGCGAGCTGTGGGCCGCCATGCTCGATACCAAGGCCGGATGGGATGAACTCATCGCCCGTCACGCACCCGACGAAGTGTTGCGCGACACGGTGCTGGCCAACCCGCTGTACCAAAACATCACCGGCCGGTTTGTGCAGAGCCATGACTACATCGCGATGGAGCGCCTGCATGAGATCCATTCGTCGGGCCGCTACGACCTTGTCATCATCGACACGCCGCCTTCGCGTAATGCGCTCGACATTCTCGATTCGCCTGGCCGAATGATGGAGTTCTTCGGTAGTCGCTTGTTGCGCTGGCTCACGGTTCCCTATCGATCGCGATTGTTCACCGCAGCATCGAAGCCGTTCTACCAAGTTGCCGATCGGGTGCTCGGGTCTCGCTTTCTGCAAGACATCGCCGAGTTCTTCGTGTTGTTTCAGACAATGGAGACGGGCTTTGTTGAGCGTGCTCGCGAAGTCGAGCGGTTGCTCTCGGATCCGCGGACAGCTTTTCTCGTTGTGTCCACGCTCGAGGCCGCGCCCGCATATGAGGCGGCGTATCTCGCCGAAGCGCTGCGCGAGCGCCATCTGCCCCTCGGTGGCATGGTCTTGAACCGCACGATGCCTTCGGCGCTGCGTGAGCCAGCCGCAGAGAAGGCTGCTGCACAGCTACGTAAAGCGGCGCAGACGGGCTCGTTGGCCGCCGACCTTGGATCGGTGTTGGACGCAGATCCTGCGGTGGTTCGTGGGGTGCTGACCGAGGTGGCCGATCGCTTTCACGACATCGCGATGGTCGCCGCGAGGGAAGCCGAACGCCGCAGTGAACTCGAGCGTCTTTCGCCGTTCACGGTGGCGGCCCCGTCGCTCGACCACGACATCAATGACTTGCGGAGCCTGCTCCAACTTGGAGATCATCTCTGGAGCTAGTCGGATGCGCCAAACTCAGAGATGACGGTCTGACGATCTGACGATCTGACGATCTGACGATCTGACGACAGCCCACAGGACAATCCCATCCGGAGAATCCGAACAGGAGAATCATGGCGACCCTTGCCGAACTCGCGAGACAGCACACCGCACTGTCGCGAGACGAAACAGCACATCTGCAACACCTCGTCTCCGAGTGGGGTTTGCTCGCCGACTTGAGCTTCGCCGATCTCTTGCTCTACGTGCCGGCTGGCGAAGGCCGCTGGCTCGTCACCGCACATGTTCGGCCGTCTACGGGCCAGACCATCTATCTCAGCGACTGGGTGGGCGCTTGGGCCAGCGCTAACGAACTGCCGTTGCTCGCGTCGTCGATGGCCAGTGGCGAGGTACAAGAGGGCGATATCGCGGTCGAGAGCCAGTCGGCTCCTGCGCAGATGCTCGCTATCCCAGTGCGGTTCGAGGATCGCGTCATTGCGGTCTTGACCCGCGAGCGTTCGAGCGTCACTGGTCGTCAGCCAGGTGAGCTTGAGCGCACCTATCTGTCGATCTTCGATCGATTCGCGAAGATGATTTCGCAGGGCCAGTTTCCATTCCCAGGTCGCATCGCCGACTCGGGCGCGGCGCCACGCGTGGGCGACGGTGCGATGGTTCTCGACGACGAAGCGCGTGTTCGTTATGCGTCGCCGAACGCAGTGTCTGCATTGCATCGTGTGGGCATCAGCGCCAACGCCGTTGGCATGCGCCTCGCCGAACTCGGGTTCAACGACAGCTCTATTCGCCAGGCTTACGAACGCAGCGAACCGGTGATTGAAGAGTTCGATCAGAACGCCGATGTCACCTTGCTCACGCGGTGCATCCCGATCATCGAAGATGGCGTCGTCACCGGCGGCATGCTCATGCTGCGCGACGTCACCGAGTTGCGTCGACGCGATCGGTTGCTGCTCTCGAAAGACGCCACCATTCGCGAGATCCACCATCGGGTCAAGAACAACTTGCAGACCATCTCGTCGCTGCTGCGGTTGCAGGCCCGTCGGCTCACATCGCAAGAAGCGAAGGCCGCAATCGCCGAGTCGGTGCGCCGCATCCGAACGATTGCCCTCGTGCACGAAACGCTGTCACGCGAACCTGGCGACGATGTTGCGTTCATCGAGATCGTGCGTCCACTGTTGCGTCTCGCCGAAGAAGGATTGCAGTCCGAGGATCGTCCGGTTCAGTTTGTGGTGCAGGGCGATGGAGGTCGCTTGCCATCAACAGTGGCAACGCCGCTCAGCGTTGTGCTCACCGAGTTGTTGCAGAACGCTGTCGATCATGGCTTTCCTGAGGGCAGCGAGGGTGGCACGGTCATTGTGCAGTTGGCCAACGATGGCGCTGAGCTTCGAGTGCGGGTGCTCGACGATGGGCGCGGCCTCGATCCGTCGTTCGATCTGAGCAAGGCCACCGGACTTGGGTTGTCGATTGTGCGCACCTTGGTCACCACCGAATTGGCCGGGTCACTCTCGATGCGGGCGAGCCTCGACGCAGACTTTGTGGCCGCTGGTGTTACCGAGCGCCGTCATGGGGCTGGCACGGTGGTTGATCTGCGCGTGCCACTCGAAAGCGTGTAGCCGACTTGCATTCATCACGCCACGACGGTGGCGGACGAAATCAGCTGGCGAGGCTGGTCTTGTTGCGGGCTACCTGAGCCCGACGCATGACGCGGCGCTCTTCTTCAGAGGTGCCGCCCCAGATTCCTGAGTCTTGGTTGGTCTCGAGTGCGAACTCGAGACAACGCTCACTGACGGGGCATTCACCGCACACTTCTTTGGCCCGTGCGATCTGGGTGAGCGCATGGCCTGTGGTTCCGATTGGGAAGAACAGGTCAGGGTCGGTGTCACGACAGATTGAAGCTCCGCGCCATGAATAATCGGCGTGAGCGAGGGTGAGGCTTGACGCGAGAATCGACACGTCGTCTCCTGACGGACTAAGGGCGGAGTGGGAAAAGTCACCATCAAAAAGTGACAATCCCGACTTGAAAAGTGACAATCCCGACTTGCGGGATAGCAATTCATGCGGCGCTCGTACGGTACGTTGGTCGAGCCGACTTGACAAGACCTTGATTTCAAGAACATGTCCATTTGGCAAACATTTGATGTACCCCATCACGAAAACAGATAGGCAGATCATGCCCTGTGACGGGGCTCACACAAGGAGAAAACAGTGGCTGTACAGGTGTTGGCTCATCGTGGAGCGTCTCGGGCCGAGCGCGAGAACACAATCGCGGCGTTTCGCCGCGCTGGCGAGATGGGTGCGCACGGGGTCGAACTCGATGTCCGCCGCGCGGCCGATGATGTGTTGGTTGTGCACCACGATGCTCATTTGGCCGACGGCCGGGTCATCCGCGAGGTGTCGAGTGTCGACATCGCAGCCAACGAACTCACGGCGCACATTCCCACGCTTGATCAGGCGCTCGATGCGTGTGCGGGCATGTGGGTCAACGTCGAGATCAAAAACGACCCCCAGGAACCCGACTTCGATACCACCGAGTGGGTGGCCGATCAGACCATGGCCTTGCTCGATCGCCGCGGCGAGTCGCATCGCTGGCTGATCTCATCGTTTCGAATCGAGACCGTCGATCGTTGTCGGGCCATCGCGCCGCATGTGCGCACGGCGTGGCTCACGGGGCCGACGCCCGAAGATGTGGTCGAGTTGCTCACGGCTCGCGGACACTCTGCGCTGCACCCGTGGGTGCGAATGCTGTCGCGCGACGTGATCGATCGGTGTCATCAAGCCGGCATTCAGGTGAACACCTGGACCTGCGACGACCCTGAGCGAATGCGTGAGTTGATCGAGTGGGGCATCGACGGCATCTGCACCAACGTGCCCGACGTTGCCCTCGAGATCCTCGCAGCGGGCTAGAGCGTGTTGGGCGACACGCCCGCAACTCCCGGACGCACGAGACGCACGGCGTTGCGAACGTGCTCGAACTGCAAGTCGGTGGTCTCGCCGAGGTAGTCGCCATCGACTTGATACGGGAAGGGTTGATGACTGGTGATCGAGAGGCTCTCGACATCTTCGTGAACGTCGAGCGAGGCAGTTGGTTTCACGCCGCCACCGCGTAGCGCGCCGCCCAACGATTTCAAGATCGCGGTGGCCTGCATGGTCTTGAACGTGACCGCAACGAGTCCACGATCGAGCGTGGCCGCTGGCGATAGGTCGAGTGGTCGGTTGCCCAGATACGTATATGGGTTGGTGTTGAGCACCACCGTGAAGTAGCCCTCGACCACGCGGTCACCGTTGGCGAAGGCCAGTTCGAAGTGCGGATTCTTGCGGTCGTATTTCGAGGCCCATGTGTGCACCGCTGCGTAGATGAACAGCGGGTGCCCGGCCCAACGCTTGAGCGAGCCGTGGTTCTCGACTTCTTTCACGACGGCCGCGTCGTAGCCAACACCGGTGTGGAAGCAGAAGTAGCGACCGTTCACTTTGCCGAGGCCGATGGGTTCGATGTTGTTGCTGTTGATGCCGTCGGCAAGTTGCTGCACAGCAAGCACCGGATCGTTGGGCATACCCAGCGTTCGGGCAAACACGTTGGTGCTTCCGCCCGGTAGCGCTCCGAGCGCGGTGTCGGTGCCGGCAACGCCGGTGGCCACTTCGTTGAGCGTGCCGTCGCCGCCAAAGCCGATGACGACGTCGATGCCGCGTCGCGCCGCATCTTGCGAAAATCGGGTGGCGTGGCCGCGGCGGTTCGTTTCGACGATCTCAACGTCGTTGCCGCGCGACAGAATCTGGTGCACTACGACGGTGTTTCGGGCCGTCACGGACGACGCGAACGCGTTGACAACGAGCAAGATCCGCAAGACCCCGAGGGTATCAGTGACGACAGACTTGGTGCGCCGGTTAGGAACAGCGCTCGCGGGTCGGTAACAATAGGAACCCTATGAACGTGATCGTTTGTGTCAAACAGATCCCCGACCCGGCAACCCCGGGCGCGCTGGATCCCTCTACCAATACGCTCAAGCGCGACGGAAAGCTCATCCTTGATGAGTCCGACAGCTACGGCGTCGAAATGGCTCTTCAGCTGGTCGACGCGGCTGGCGGCGGCGAAGTGAGCCTCATCTCGATGGCCCCTAACGGCGAAGTGTCGGGCATGCGCACCGCTCTCGCAATGGGCGCAGCCAAGGGCGTGCTCATTAGCGACCCAGCGTTGTTGGGCTCTGATGCGCTCACCACGGCCAAGGTGCTCGCTGCTGCAGTGCAACGCTTGGGCGGTGCCGATTTGATCATCGCGGCCACCGAGTCGAGCGATGGCTACACGGGCACTGTGCCCGAGCAGCTCGCCGAGGTGCTCGGTCTTGCTTCGGTCACGTTCGCCAAGAAGGTCACCATCACTGGTGGCACGCTCGAGGCGCATCGTCAGACCGAAGAGGGCTACGACGAAGTTACCTGTGCGTTGCCGGCCGTCATCAGCGTTACCGCTGGCGTCGTCGAGCCTCGCTACCCAAGCTTCAAGGGCATCATGGCGGCGAAGTCGAAGCCGGTCGAGCAGGTCACCGCAGCCGATCTTGGCATCACGCCAGTTGGTTGGGCCGGTTCGGGCCAAGCAGTCGTCAGCGTCACGCAGGCCGAGGCCCGCGCTGCTGGCGAAATCATTGAAGACGATGGCGAGACCTTTACGAAGATCGTTGCCTTCCTCGAAAACCTGAAAGTGATCTGAGGTCCGTCATGGCATTGAACAACATCTGGGTTTTTGCGCAGGTCGCAAACGGAGCACCCACCACGGGCACGCTCGAACTCCTCACCAAGGCACGCAGCCTCGGCGGCACGGTGTCGGCATTCGTCGGTAGCGATGGCGCAGCAGTTGCAGCAACGCTTGGCGAATACGGTGCAACAACGGTGTACGCAACCGGCGATCTGGGCGGCAAGTTGCCCGGCGTCGCTGTGTCGTCAGCGATGAAGGCAGTGATCGATGGCGGCAACGCCCCCGACCTGATCATCTTCCCGCAGAGCTACGAAGGGCGCGACGTTGTCAGCCGCCTCTCCGTGAAGCTCGACCGCACTGTGCTCACCAACAACATCGACATCGCTATCGATGGCGATTCGGTCAACGCGACCACGCCGGTATTCGGCGGCAACGTGTTGGTCACCACCGGCTTCACCGGTTCGGGCCCACACCTCGCAGCCTTCCGTCCAAAGAGCTTCGCTGCCGAGTCCGCCGGTGGCGCTGCTGCTGCTGTGGTCGCAGCTCCAGTGCCCGACCTCGGCGCAACTGGTGGAGCAACCGTCACGGCAGTGCATGTCGAAGAGACCAGCGGTCCAAAGCTCGACGAAGCAAACATCGTCGTGTCGGGCGGCCGTGGCCTCGGCGAGGCAGCGAACTACGAAATGATCGAGCAGCTCGCCAAGTTGCTCAAGGGTGCCCCTGGTGCATCACGAGCAATCGTCGATGCCGGCTGGGTGCCATACAGCTATCAGGTTGGGCAGACCGGCAAGGTCGTCAAGCCAAGCGTGTACCTCGCAGCAGGTATCTCGGGCGCCACCCAGCACATGGTTGGCATGAAGGGCTCGAAGAACATCATTGCGATCAACAAGGACAAAGAAGCACCGATCTTCGGCATCGCCGATCTGGGCATCGTTGGCGATGTTCACAAGGTTCTTCCCAAGCTGATTGAGGCGTTGAAGGGTCGTTCCTGACGCCTGATGGCTCTGTCGTGATGGCAGTTGGTCCCGCTCCCGCGAGGGGGTTGGATCAACTGTCATTTCGCATTTTTCGGGCAGGTTGATCACGGTGGGTGATCGCCGCGGGGAGACCCGTGGCCGGGTGGCCTACGCTTTGGCGATGCCACCCAACTCAACGCCCGGTCTGGCGCAGCGAATGGCCAAGCGTGTCGCCGCGATGTGCGCCGCAAGCGTGTTCGCTGCGGTTGCTTGTGTGGTGGCCCCAACGAACTTCGCGGTGGCCCCCGCCGCTGCAACCGGTGGAGTGTTCGATGTCTCTGGATGGGCGCCGTGGTGGCAGCCGCTCGACGCGTTGGCCGCGTACACCGCTCATTCGTCGCAGTTCGGCGAGCTGTCGCCGTTCTTCTTCTCGGCTCAGGCCAACGGCACCATCGTCACCAACGCATCCGCGGCCAGCAAGATTCAGGCCTACAAAGACGCCACTCTTGCCGCCGGTAAGCCGCTGATCCCTACCGTTGTCGATGGCAACGCGGCGCATGTGATGGCCGGCATCTTGGCTGACCCTGCCGCTCGCACGAACCACATCTGGCAGTTGCTGGCATTCGTGCTCAACGGTGGCTATAACGGCGTCGACCTCGATTACGAACAGTTCGCGTTCGCCGATGGGCGCTCAAGCTGGACCACCACGCGCCCGCAATGGGGGGCGTTCATCACCGAGCTTTCGGCGGCGCTGCATTCGCTTGGCAAGACACTCGAAGTCAGCGTGCCGCCCATCTACGACGGTGGCACCTCGGGCATCAGCGGTTACTGGGTATACGACTACGCAATGCTCGGGCAGATGGTCGATCGCATCAGGGTGATGACCTATTCGTACAGCACCAGTTCGGCTGGTCCGATGGCGCCGTATCTGTGGGTGAGCAACAGCATTGATGCGGCCATTGCCGTGTCGGGTCAGCCCTCGAAAATCGTGATGGGTATCCCGCTGTATGGCACCGACTGGATTACCAATGTCGATGGCAGTTGCCCACTGGTTGTGCCCGCCGACATGAAGCTTTCGAAGAAGAGTTACGAGACTTCGCAGTTCCCGGCTTTGGCACAACGCAAGGGCGCCACGCCGCTGTGGAACGGTTCGCTGCAAGAGCGCACGTTTACGTACACCGACTCAATCGGTGGACCAGATATCAATGGCGTCAGCGTGCGTTGCAACGTGGCCCACACGGTGTTCTACATGGATCCCGATGGTGTGTACGCGCGCATCGCCCTGGCCAAGTCGAAAGGCATCGGTGGAGTTGCCTTTTGGGCGCTCGGCAACGACGATGCCGCTACATGGACAGCGGTCGATGCCGCGATGGCGGGTAGCGCGAATCCTGGTTACGTACAGCTCACGCCAAACGTGGTGCCGCCGCCGCTGCCGGCCGTTGTGTCGGCATTGCCAGCCAGATTTGTCGATACTCGCGACGGCATGACCACCATCGACGGCCAGCAAGCCGGCCGCGGCCTACGGCCAAACGATTCGACGCTTGAGGTGCAGATCGCAGGGCGCGGTGTGGTGCCAGCCAACGCTCGGTCGGTGGCCATCAACGTCACCGCAGTCGCTCTCGGCGAGGGCTACATCACGGTGTATCCGTGCGGTCAGCGGCCAAGCACATCGAACCTCAACGTGCGCGCCGGTCAGATCATTTCGAACAGCGTTGTCACCAAGCTCAGCGTCACCGGAAGCATTTGCATCTATAACCAGTCGCCGACGCATCTTGTGGTCGACGTCTTTGGGGTGTTGTCGTCTACGACCTTCACGCCCGTGCCGGCGCCTGCCCGCCTGCTCGACACGCGCCCTGGCGAACCAACCACCGATGGCCAAATGACCGGAGGTGGGGCGATGACTACCGGCTCGACCCTTGAAGTGCCGGTCGCAGGGCGAGGTGCAATGAGTTCGTCTGGTCAGACGGCGGTACTCAATGTGACCATCGATCGCGCCACCACAAACGGCTACCTCACGTTGTGGGCGTGCGGCACCGAGCAACCGAAGACCTCGAATCTCAACTACGTTCCGGGCGTCACTGTTGCCAACGCAGTAGTCACTGCACTTGGGGCCAACGGTTCGGTGTGCGTGTTCTCGTCTGGCGAAGCTCACGTCATCATCGACACGTTCGGTGAGTTGTCGGCGGGCAAGTTTGCGCCGCTGGCCCAACCGGCACGATTGCTCGATACCCGACCCGGGCTGTTCACCATCGATCAACAATTCGCCGGCGAGGGCGTTCGCTCGGCAAACACCACGTTGGTGCTCGACGTTGGCGGCCGGGCCGGACTCGCCGCGTCGCCCGCAGCCGTGATCTTGAACGTGACCGTTGACGGCCCGGCGTTGAGTGGCTTTGTCACGGTGTACCCATGTGGCGGCGTGCGCCCCAATGTGTCGAACGTGAACTATGCAAGTGGCCAGACCTTGCCGAACCTCGTGATCTCGGCAGTGTCGTCGGCCGGAACCCTGTGCGTGTTCACCTCGGTGAAGACCCACGTGATCGTCGACGTCTTTGGGTCGCTCACGCCCTGATTGAGCCCGGGGGGCAACAGTTGGGGTCTAGGTAGCGTCGCGGGCGCTGATGGCCCACGCAAGGCCCTCTGCGGGCAACTCGACGGCAAGCTGCAACTGCCAGCCCAGCACCGGCTCGGCGGCGTCCCACCAGAACCATTGCAACTCACTGGCTAACGCACCGAGCACATCTGGATTCGTTGGCCAATCGTTGCTGATGCCTCCGAGTGCAGCCACGAGCCACCACGCACCAAAGCGTCCGAGTGCGGTGCCTCGGCGTCGCCCGAACGCTCCGCCGCTCGCCCCGGCCCATGTGAGCCATTGCAACGCGTGCGCCGCCGTGATGGCGGTGATGTGGCCACGTGAGATGCCGAGGGCTGATACTGCATCGATGGCGCTGCCTTCGACACACACCACTTCGGCCTTGCCGTTCGATTCGGCGGTCCATGCTTCGACAAGTTGGCGAACCGCGAGCGCCACATCGTCGTCGTCGATGATCTCTACGTAGCTCGGCGCGCCACTGCGGTCGAACTGCAGCGCGAGTTCACTTGCCGAAGCGGGCAACGCCGGTGCCTCAAACGTGGCCGAGTCGGACTCGTACACAGCAACTGGATACTCGGGTTCCCATGGCTGCAATGCGAAGGGCATCTCAAGCACATCGGGTAACTCTGACGAGTCGATCACTTCGCCACGGATCACGCGCTCGTGCGCCACAAATGCGGCGCGTGGTCCGGCGGGCAGCAGCGGCGCGAGCGATAGCCACGTATGCGCCTGCGCGATGACCTCGGTGAGCGGGCCGATGCTGAACTTGCCGGTGTCTTCGTCGAGCACCTGTGCGGCCCACTCGGCAGGTGCGAGCAGCGCGAGGCGGTACTCGGCCAGCGTGGCGGCGGGCCAGAGTTGGCGGCCGGTAGACACGGCCCATCGGGCTCGGTCGCGTAGATGCAACAGCCCTTCCCAGTTGGCTGACGCGCAGCGTGAGTCGATGAGCCGAACCAGGCCATCGAGATCGGCAGCGGTGATGAGTGCGTCGAGCGGCTCGTCGATGCTGTCTAGACCAGAGGCCACGGATACCTGCGTCCGGATTCGTCGATAGGGAACTCGCCTTGCTGCAGGAGCCACTCGGCGCGCTCTTGAATCGCGAGCACTTCTTCGTCGACCAACAGCGCGGCCACCTCGAGCGGAACGCCTTCGAGCAGACGCTGCAACGGTGCAATGGATTCGTCGGGTAGCGCCTCGCCACCAAACTCCCAGATCACCGTGCGCAGTTTGAACTCGGCAGCGAAGCACAGACCATGGTCGATGCCCCACACTCGTTCGTCGTAGCCAAGCAAGCAATGGCCGCTCTTGCGGTCGGTGTTGTTGGCCACGATGTCGAGCACAGCCATCAACCGAAGTTGGTCGTGCAGGTCTTCGCGTTTTTCGAAGATGGTGAAGTAATGCTCTTGGTGATCGGCTTCGACAAACCATTGCATCGAGCCTTCGCCGACGGGTCCTTCGCGAAGCACGGTGTGGGGCACAACCCCAAACCCCATTGCCTCGCTGAGCCGGTATGCGGCTACCTCTCGACGGTGGAGCCCAGGTTCGAAATCCCAGAGTGGTCGTTCGCCGCGCAAGGGTTTGTAGATCGCCTGACCCGCGCCGTGCTCGCTGGTGAGGTTCACCAAGAATGTGGCGTTGCTGCTCCAGGGCATGCGGCCAACGATTTCGATCTCGCCCGAGTTGAGCAGGTCGTGGATTAGTTCATCGTTGGACATGGGTGCCCGTTGGGTTCCATCGGCCTGCCGCAGAACGCGCACGGTGCCCGACCCGCCGAGACCACCGATTCGGTATGCGCGCAGAAAGCCAAGGCTTGATCGCGCTGCAGCAGTACGCGCACTTGGCCGCGATCGTCGAAGGCTTCTTCGTCTGGTTCGCCGTCTTCGTCGACAGTGATGATCTCTTCGAGCTGAACCAAGAGTCGGTCGTTCTCGCGGTCGTAACCGAGGGCGATTGGGCCAAGCACGAACGCAGCCTCAAACGGCGGAGGAGTCTCGAACGAGAGCGATCGTGGCAGTTCTGTTGAGGGCTCGAGGTCGGCCATTGCGGTACGCAGAAAGTCGGCGATTGCGGCCACTTGTTGCTTCTCGCATTTCACGGCAACGCTGACGTTGCCTTGGCGCGCGTAGAGGAAGAACACGCGCTGACCCGGAGCACCTTGAGTCACCGTGGTGAAAGCATCAACGTCGTCGAACTGAAAGAAGACTCCCATGTTGTGGCCGTCTCAGCTTGGCCGTAGGTCGCTGAGCGAGCCGCCGGTTGAGTTGACGTTGAGCACGATTGGCCCGCCGGCGGAGTAAGCAATCGCGCTGATCGAGCACGTGGAGATCACGATGCGCTGGAACAGATCGATGTGAGTGCCCATGGCGTGCGCTACGGCGGCCTTGATCGGGTCGGCGTGCGACACGCACACAATGGTTCCGCCGGGATGGGCGGCGCGCAACCGGTCGAGCGTGCTGACCATACGTGTTTGCATCTCAAGAAAGCTCTCGCCGTTGGGAAAGCGAAAGGTGGATGGCGACCGCTGCACGGTGGTCCATTCGGGCAACTTCATCAGCGCCGAAAGTTCGGCGCCAGTCCAGTCGCCGAAATCGCACTCGAGCA
>JAPKZR010000139.1 GCA_026393695.1 Actinomycetota bacterium | reverse complement strand
CGTGATGTCGAAACCCAAGAACGCTGTTCAGCCCGGTCGACAGATCTCGTCGTTTCGCGAAGGCGCTGGCCTTGGCCTGCCGGTTGCGGTGATGACGGTTCATTCTCGCTGAGCCTCTGCTTTAGACTCGTCCACGTATGCGACGCGAACACCGGATCTTGCTTGGCGCGCTCGTTGGATTCTTGGCGCTCGCGCTTGGCGTGCGCTTGCTGGGCGGTGAATCATCGCCGAGCAAGCTGGCGGCAACTCTGGTCAAGCCAGTGTCGGCCGACTCCGTAGCCAGCACCTTGCCATTGGTGCCCGTTGGCGGCGTTGACCCGGCCACGTCGGTGGCGGCTGTTGCCGAGACCACCACAACTGTCGCTGCTCCGGTGAGCAACGGTTGCGCTGCGTCGGGTCATTCGGCTGTTGTCGATCGTGTGAACCAACGCACCTGGCTCTGTAACGACGGGCAAGTCACCGAAACCTTTGTGATGACGAGCGCCAACAGCCAGCCCAACCCGGGCACCTACAAGGTGTATGCGAAAGACCTCAAGGCCAGCTCAACGCTCACCGGCAAGTACTCGACCATGACCCACTTTGTGGCGTTTACGCGCGGCAAGTACACCAACGCGCGCATCGCGTTTCACTCGATTCCGAAGTACTCAAACGGCGAGTATGTGCAGCCGCTCGAGTCGGTTGGCACGGCCGAGAAACACGGTGCGTCGGCTGGGTGTATTCGGGTACTGCCCGAAGACTCGGTGAAGATTTGGGACTGGCTCGACAAGGGTGATCCCGTCATCGTTGTGTCGTGACCAACGTCTGATCACCGCTTGGTTGCTACGGGGCGAATGCGTCGCCATCGCTGTTGTCATCTCGTTGATTGAGATACGCCTGACCCGGAGCGCATGTGGTCGCGAGCGGACACCATCGACACGATGCCCCGGGCTGAGCAACGGCGGGCCGGCCTTCGACCTTGAGTTCGACGAGCGCGTTGATGCCATCGAGCGTTCGTCGCAGCGCTGAGCGCAAGAGTCCCTCGGTGACGTCTTCGGTAATTGGCTGCGCCGAATCGAGATAGAAGCTGGCCAAGAGGCGAGGTGGAACCCTGCGCGACAACGTTTCGACGAGCGCATAGAAGCGAAGGTCTTCGCGATGGCGAGCCTGTACTCGACCGCTCTTGAGGTCGACGATGAGCTTGCGGCTCTCGCGGCCTTCGGGCCTACCAATGGTGAGGTCGCTACGGCCGCGCAGCAGGATCGGGCCATCGACCGGCCACTGCGTGCTCGACTCGGTCACCGGCCGTGAGCGGGGATCAAGTGGAGGAAAGCACTCCATGAACTTGGTGACAAGGTCGCCCGCTTGACCACGAAGGTCGGCTTGGTCGGCGGGCTCAAGCGTGTCGAGCCACAGACCCAACCCGCTTTCTTCGTTGACGAGTCGCTTCACTGCGTCGTCGACAAGTTCGGTAGGTACGGCCTCGCCGCGCCAGTTGATGAGCAACTGAATCGCGCGGTGCGCCACTTGGCCGCGGGCGCGGGCCGGTGTCCATGAGAAGTCGTCGGGCGCCAGGTAGTGCGCTTCGCAATCGAACACGCTTGCCAAGGTGTGCTTGGTGATGAACATGGTGTTGCCGTTGAGACGATCGGTGAAGTGGGCAAACGCTTCGTTGGCTTCGTCGCGGAGATCGTTGATGAATGCCTCGGTGAACACCAATGGTTCGCCGCTGCGGCGCAAGACAGCAAGGGTCGATTCTTGTGCCGGCGTAAGACGGGGGAGTGCGCTCGAGTGGTCGCTCATGGTGAGGACACTACCGACGACGTGTCATACCGTGAATCTCTCGCGCACCCCTTTGCCATGATGCCCGTATGCAGTCCGGCAACACCATCGAATTCGCACAAGCAGCCCGGGCGCTCAGTCGCGAGGCGCAAAGTCGTGGGCTGGTGGGTCCCAGCTACCGTTGCCCGCCGCGCATCGTTGGGGTCGATCGTTCGTTGCGTCGTCACGCGGGAGGCGTGGTCATTGCCGTCAAACTGCGTGGGCGTCCATGGGCGGCAGTGTTGGCCGACATGATCGAAGGCGTCATCGCAGCAAACGGTCTCGCCTCACCCGTAGCCGATCGGCTCCGCTCAGACCTGTGGGAGGTACTCGGCTTCGAGGCCACGCCCGTTCGTACTCGTGTGGCCTAGTGTGTACAACGCACTGGCCCGGGTGGCGGAATGGCAGACGCGGGGGGCTTAAACCCCCCTCCTTGCAAGAGGGTACGGGTTCGAGTCCCGTCCCGGGCACGAAGAACCCAGCAGGTACGAGTGGTCGCAGCCTCAGGCGGTGTCGTCGGCCCAGCTGAGTTGCATGGAGCGGCGGGGGAGTTCGTCGTCGGGTGTCTGTGTCAGGTACACCCTGAGGTCTCGCTTGTTGGCGGGCTTGCCATCGAAGTTTCCGATGATCAGGGCGATCGTGGTCGGTGGGGTGGTCGGCTTCACGTAGATCGACTGGATGATGTACCCGATGTGTGGTCGCTCCTCGGTTAGGTACTGGTCGAGGTGGCTGTACTCCGCGTCGAAGATCCAGCCGTCGCTGGACATCCAGTCCTTGTGCGCGGCCGTGAGCTCTTGAATCGTGTACCCGCTCACCCGATAGCCATCACCTGCGTCATCGATCCGCTGTGACGTGGCTGACCTCGTCTACATCTGGGGCGACGCCGTATCGATCGGATTGGCGACGTGGAAGCCCGATGTGCTCGCTGCATCGCACAGGCGGCGATCGGCACTGCTGAATACTCCGGCACCCACGAGGTGCGCCGCGGCGAGATGCGCGGCGTCGTAGCCGCGCAAACCGTGCGCCTCGGCCAGATCGCCGGCCAGTCGCATCAGATCCTCGTCGACCTCG